>NZ_JBSICG010000036.1:0-40805 GCF_056156645.1 Enterobacter sp. Li2LvB3
TACCGTTGGCGCGGGCGTTGTTGCTAAAGTTCTGGGCTAATTATACGTTTTAATTAACGTTTTAGTCTTAAAAACCCCGAATTTATTCGGGGTTTTTTTATTTTTACTTAATAATAAAATTAATATAAATAAAATAAGCCTGGATTAATTTGATATTAAGTTGACTGATCGGATGAGCTTTCTTATTTCTTAAAACAATTCAGGGTCAATGTTAATAATTGAACTCACTGTTTGTTGGTTCTATCTTACGGCTTATTACATGTCAATGTAATAACCTAATGAATTAACACAAAAGGATTGTTGATTATGAAATTGAATTTCGCGACAAAAACACTATTTTGCCTGGGGCTGACATGCACAGCCTTACCAGCATTTGCTCTGGAAGCCTGGAGCGGTCAGGAAGGTGGCAGTACGATTGAAGTTATTTTTGATGGTGGCGTTTATAATAATGCCTGGTGGGTTAGCGCTTCTGATTGCCCGGGCAATGCCGCTGACGATCAGGCGAGTAACCCATGGCGTTATGAGCGTGCTGCTACGGCAGCGGAAATGAGCCAGTATGGTAACCCTACTACCTGTGAAACCAGTGGCGGCACTGTAACCTATCCGGCATATGATAATAACGCTGAATATAAAGCAGGAGATATAGTCTCTTATAATAATGCGACCTATAAAACTGCCTCTTCACAGAGTGCCTATGGTTTTGTCCCAGGACAAGACAATCCGTGGGAAACATATTCCGCCGTTGCACAGTGGTCCTCTTCGACCACTTATAATAAAGGCGATAAAGTTCAGAAAAATGGTCAGGAATATGAAGCTCTGTTTTATACCCAGGGCGACGATCCTTCTATTGCAGCAAACCAAAACCCAACTGGCACGAATGGCCGTCCATGGAAACCGCTGGGTGCTGTAATCTCTTATACTCAGGACCAGCTTAATAAAGCTCCGCAGTACAGTGCTTCGACCGTGTACGAAAGCGGCACGCTGATTCGTTATAACGGTGGTAACTACGTCTCGCAGTCCAAAGTACAGAAAGTGTCTCCTTCAGATACTAACCCATGGCACGTATTTATCGACTGGACGGGCACCAAAGAAAAAGTTGGCACGCCGAAATCAGGCTGGCCTGCACATGTTTATGCCCCATATGTTGATTTTACCCTGAACTCACAGCCAGATCTGGCAAGCCTGGCGCAGAACCAGGGGGTAACCCATTTCACCATGGCGTTTGTGGTCAGCAAAGATGCCGAAACCTGTCTCCCGACCTGGGGGACGGCGTATAACATCAACGACTACGCGCAATACAGCAAAATCAAAGCACTGCGTGATGCTGGCGGCGACGTGATGGTGTCCATTGGTGGTGCGAATAACTCACCGCTGGCGGCATCCTGTAAGAATATCGACGATCTGAAACAGCATTACTACGATATTGTCGAGAACCTGAATCTGAACGTACTGGACTTCGATATCGAAGGCACCTGGGTTGCGGATCATGAATCCATCAACCGCCGTAACGAAGCGGTGAAAGCCGTTCAGGATACCTGGAAGTCAGAAGGCCGCAGCGTGGGTATCTGGTACACCCTGCCTATTCTGCCAACCGGTCTGACAGCTGAAGGTATTTACGTGCTGGAAGACGCGAAAGCTAAAGGTGTCGAGCTGGCGGGCGTGAACGTGATGGCAATGGACTACGGCAACAGTATCTGTCAGTCCGATGGTACTGAAGGCCAGAACATTCACGGTAAGTGCGCAACCTCTGCAATTGAAAACCTGTTCAGCCAGCTGAAGCAGATCTTTACCGATAAGACCGATGCTGAAATCAACGCGATGATGGGTACTACCCCGATGATCGGTTACAACGATGTTCAGGGTGAAGTGTTCTATCTGTCGGATGCAAATCTGGTGATGAAGGATGCCACCGATCGTGGTCTGGGTATGATTGGCGCCTGGTCTATGATGCGTGACCAGCCGGGTGTGGCTGGGCAGGTATCGCCAGAGCACAGCGGCTTAACCGCACAGCAGGCGCCGCAGTATGCGTTTAGTGAAGTATTTGCACCGTTTACAAAAGGCGATACTGGCGGAGATTTAGTTGGGGATGTGAAAGCCGTTTACTTAGATGTCCAGGACGGTCATCAATATGTGAACGTGAACTTTGATAGTAGCAAGTTAAGTGGTTCTAATAACTACCGCGTAGAAATTGACGGGAATTATAATTTCTCCACAGAGGGTCGTCAGAACTATTATAGCTTCCGCTGGGATTATGGCGAACAGTCAGCTTTACGCACCTACCCAGTGGACAATATCGTCCATGTTGGATCTGTTATTACGGTTAAACGGACAAACCCAAACCCTGAAGTATTGGCCACGCTGACCGTTACCGATGACATGTTGAAGGGTAGCAATCCGCTAGTAAGTAGTACCGATGTAACGTCTCTGGCGGTGAAAAAAGAAAATGGTAAGCCAATTACGTATGTCGGCTTTTTGGCAGATAAAGTTGCTGTAGGAACGAATAGCGCTTATGTCATTAAGGCGCAAGGTGGAGAAGTAAACGGCCGCTATCTGTTTAGCTGTGACAACGGATTATGCCACTATGCGTCATCATCGACGAAAGATGGAGTTACTACCGCAAGGCGCGAGGGGCCAACTCTTTCAGTGGGCGAAACGGTGATTGTACAGCGTATCACACCAAATCCTGCCACAATTGCGAAAATGCTTGTAACGGAAGATATGCTCAAGTAATACCAGAGCTAAGTTACTAATCTAAATAAGACCACCTACTATACTTGGATAGAGTAGGTGGTTTTTTTTAGATATAAAATAAAAAGTTATGCTTACACTACGTGCTTGAGCTTCGTCTTATTTATAGATTGAATTGTAATGATAACCATAATCATTTAATATCTAAGGTGTAAAGTATTCAGGAGCACTTATGTACATTTGTTTATGTAACGGTATCAGCGATAAAAAGATACGTCAGGCCGTACGCCAGTTTCATCCGCAGTCTTTTCAGCAATTGCGCAAGTTTATTCCCGTTGGAAATCAATGTGGTAAATGCACGCGTGCGGCACGAGAAGTTATGCAGGACGAGTTAATGCAAATGCCGGAATTTAAAGAAATCGCCTGAGTCACACTCTTTTTTTTGACATCCCTGTAGCCCGATCTACGCTTCAATGAGTGGAAGCGGAGGGACTATATAATGAAAGGTGATGTTAAGATCATAAATTATCTCAATAAATTATTGGGAAATGAGCTTGTCGCAATCAACCAGTATTTTCTCCATGCGAGAATGTTCAAAAACTGGGGCCTGAAACGCCTTAATGACGTTGAATATCATGAATCTATCGACGAGATGAAGCACGCTGATAAGTATATTGAGCGTATTCTCTTTCTCGAAGGTATCCCTAATCTTCAGGATCTTGGCAAACTTCGCATCGGCGAAGATGTTGAGGAAATGCTGCGTTCCGATCTGGCGCTTGAGTTAGAAGGGGCGAAAAACCTGCGTGAAGCTATCGCCTATGCCGACAGCGTCTTTGATTATGTTAGTCGTGACATGATGATTGAGATCCTGACAGATGAAGAGGGCCATATCGACTGGCTAGAGACCGAGCTGGATCTCATCGATAAACTCGGTATCCAGAACTATCTTCAGGCGCAGATCCGCGAAGAAGGATAGCCTTACAAAGTATGCCAGCAGAAGTAACCCCAGCCACATAATGCCAGCGCCGGACCGAAAGGTAGGGCGCCGGTGTAGCGCCCTTTCCGACGCCACAACAGTAGTCCATAGACAATCCCGACTAAGGATGCGGTGTAAAGTATTACCGGAAGACTTTGCCACCCGGTCCAGGCACCGGTTGCAGCAAGCAGTTTAAAATCCCCAAATCCCATCCCTTCTTTATGCCATATAAGCCAGATTATCCAGTAAATCATCCACAGCAGAAGATATCCGGCTACGGCTCCCAGGATGGCATCTTCGCAAGATACGATCCCCGACAAGACATTAAATAACAGCCCGAGCCAAAGCAAGGGCAGGGTCAGTAGGTCAGGCAGTAATAAATGCCGGAAATCAATGACACTAAGGGCCAGAGCGAACCAGAAATAGAGAAAGAGCCCCAGCGCCAACACCAGTGCGTCAGGGTGAAGGATGTAGCAAAGCACCGCCATGATTGCACTACTGATTTCGAGAACAGGATATCGCCACGAAACGTGCAGGCCGCAATAGCGACACTTCCCTTTCAGGCGCAACCAGCTAAACACAGGGATATTGTCATACCAGGCCAGCGGGGTTTTGCAGTGACAGCAGTGTGAAGGCGGTAGCCATAAATTACAGCGGAAGGACGTATCATCAGGCTGATATTGCTGTAAAACCATTAATGGGAGCCGCCAGGTGACCATTCCCATCGTACTTCCCGCCGCCAGACCGATGATGAGAAACAGTACGACTAATTCGTTATCCATTCTTTTTCACCCCAATAGTCAGGCGTGTCAGTGTGATAATCCCGGAGGATTGTTTGCTGGCATGAAACTCCACGGCTACAACGCGCAGCCCGTGTTTTAATTGCGCCTCTTCCAGCCACTGCATAAAGCGTTCTATGCTGACGTTGCTGGCGGTGATCTCCAGTTCACTGGCATTGACCTGCTGGATCGTTGCGAATACGCCGGCTTTTTTCAGGCTGCCCCTGATGAGCTCATCCGGTTTTCCCGACAGTTTTTTGTCGGGCAGGAGGCCCGCAGCACTAACCTGTTCGCTGAGCCACACCGTCTCTCTTTGTAATCTTTCACACCGGGTCTGAAGTGTCGCAATGGCCTGCCCGAGTGGATGGTAAAGACCAAACCAGAAAAAAAGGCTCAGGGTACATGCGCACAAGACGATGATGAATCGTTGCTCATGAAGGCTTTTTTGCCGGAATTTGTCCCGCGTGTGTTTAATCATTGCTGAGTGTCCACAGTCCCTGTTCGTGTTTGCCGATCTTCAATGAAAAGCCTGCTATGCCCTGTTTTATAAACTGCTGTACCTGGCTCTCATCGCTGGCATAGAGATACAGCTGTAATGATTTTTTCTGTGAGTTATAGCTCACCCCTTCCAGCGCCAGGCCTGGGAAAGAGGCAAGACCTGACTGTATTTGTAGCAGGAGAGCGAAAGGCGCCGGAGAGTGTTGTTGCAATTGCTTTGGCAGCCAGACGCGCACGTTACTGCTGTGTCGGTTTTCCGGAATATAGCGTTGCCATTGCTGTGCCAGAGTATTCCTGAGTTGTTTTTCCAGTCCAAGAAGTTGCCAGTAGCAGGCCCCCTGGATAAGTAGCGCGATACCTGCGGCCAGGGCAATACTGCAAAGTGAGACGGACTTTAGTCGCCCAGTCCACGGGGAAAGCTGTGCGGGAGGACAAATGCCATCGTGCAACAGATTGGGCAACTCTGTATCCGCAAAATGCGCCATGATGTGGCATTCTGATTTTACCAATGTGCCCTGGTGTGGTCCCGGCAGCGCGCCATAATGGGTTAACTGCTGGGGAGGGAAGTGCGTCAATAGGTGGAGAAGCCACGTTTCTGTCAGACGAGATACAACTCCCTCCTGTGTTCTGACAAGCCAGGCGTCATCGTCTTTCAACACTGTCCAACCGTTCTCTGATGCCGGTAAGCAGAGGGCGTCAATGGTCGCGTGTACAATGTTCAGGCCCGCTGAACTGAGCATCTTCAGCTCTGCATCTAGCCATGCCTTTTCTATGCCTGCGACAACGAGGCGTGTTCCCTGGCGAGACAGCAACGTCCAGTGAAGGGTGGGGGCATCCTCATCGAGTGTGTCATCGGCAAGCCAGTGCAACTTCTGATCGGTCAGTTCGTAGTTTTCATCAGGGATCACCAGGGTTCTGCACGTTGCTTTTTCAACCGGAACAAGGAGTTGGGTTTGCCGGGCTGCGGGCAGGGCAGCCAGTTCAGTGAGATTTTCACGTGGCAACCTTTGAACGTCTTTGCAGCAATCGTCTTGATATATGGCCCATTCCACAGGATCCTCTGTCTGTTTATGCAGGCGAACGATCAGTCTGGGCGCGGGCAGAGAGGTTGTTTTACTCTTCATGTTCGCCATCCGTGAGTTGGCGTAAATAGAGCCCAATTGTTTTCTTCTTGTCGTCATAATAGAAAAATGTTCGCATACCCGAAGTCAGCTCACCTTCATGAGCGGTGGATGTGACCAAAAAATAGTGGCTATTGGTCGTCAGATACTTTTTCAGCTGATCCACTCGTGGTTTAACCGCGCTGTAATCCTGCTGGGCCTGATAGAGAAAGGCATCGACTGTTTTCCACCCCTTTTCGGGGCGCTTTTTGAGCAATGCCCTGGCATCTGACGTACTGATATCGTTAAGAAAAATAGCGGCAAGAAGCGGTGCCTGCGCCGCGGTGAGACTATTGATATTGATGGATAAATCGTTGCTGAATGCGGTACAAATTAACGGGGCGAGTTTCTCGTAAATCGTGTGGGTCATGCCTTTTAATGTGCGGATCTCTGTGGGCAAAAAGAGCATCTGATTTGCGGTCAGATGCTGAATGCCGTCTCGTTGGTAATACTCATCTTCTGCCCCTTTGCTCCGTGGAGAGGTATCGATGTCTATGTCATCCGCCACAGACTGGATAATCTCTTCTGCGCGACCTTTATCGACACCGAGTTTATCGAGCAGAGCTGCAAATACGCTGATCTCATAGGGCATAGAGGCCAGAGGTGCGGCTGGCGTGTTTTCCAGCGCATTCAGATTAAAGCAGTTTTGCATATCGTCAGTGCGCCAGCGTACCCTTGTGTTGTCACCCAGTTCCGCCATCCCTGCCAGGCGTTCATCATCATGTTTTACTACGCCGGAGGTGGCTTCACTTTCGGCATACAGCAGGGCGTATTTTGCCTGCAATGTGTCGCTGGTACGTCTGCTGCGCTGGAGCTGAGTCTGAAAACTCAGGGTCATTTCGGCCGCCAGTGCAGCCATCAACGCCAGAATCATCAGCACGATAAGCAGCGCTGCCCCTCTCTGTGTTTTCATTTGCTGGCCCCATCAGTGCGGGGCGTTTGTTTCTCTGGGATCCACCCGGGCAGAATAAACAGACGATGAATGGTCTGCTGGTTTTCCTGCTCCAGGGTTATGGAAACGGTGGTGGATAGATTGTTGCCCTCTGCGAGCGCCAGTGCGGCATTAAAATGAGTAATGCCGGATAACAGCGGGCGTGGCGTCTTATCCTCCTTGTCATCTGGCGCGTATTTCACCGCGCGATAGAGCGTTCCGTCCTGAACATACCAGTGGACCGTTGCCAGTACCGTTGCGGTGTCGAAAGGCAGCGCGGCATCTCGTGTCTGGGTGGTGAAAACCACATCATCCGAACTGCTTGTAAATGTCTGGTTAGTCTGACGATTTTTTCTGGGAACGAATTGCGTCAGGTCATTTTCAAGCAGCAACAGGGAGTATTGTAAGGCATGGAAATCGTTGGCAATTTTTTGCGCGCGCTGGTGCTGTTCTGATGCCTGGGAAAAGACAATCGTCGCCATAAAACTGAGCGCTGAGAAAATCGCGACCGCCAGCATCACTTCAAGAAGGGTAAAACCGTGCTGCCTGTTAATCATGCTTTTCCCCTTGCTCCCCGGATACCGAAGCCCAGTCGTTGAGGATTAGTGAACGCCCTCCCGGGGATACTACGGTGATGCTGCTGCGCGTAAACAATCCCGGGGTTTGCGAGCGCCCGGAGAATTGCCAGGCAAAGGTCATGTTTAACTGTGATGACTGCCCGGTCTTCAATGCGTCCTGGCCACAATGCGCTTTAATCAGCTGATTATCCGCAACCCACCGTGCAAGCATCTCTTGTTTCAGGGTATCCAGCGCTGAGAGCTGCCATTGCATACTGCTGGCTAACCCCGTAACCGCCGTGGCAAAAATGGCCAGTGCCAGCAATACCTCCAACAGGAGCATTCCACTCTGATTTTTCATTGCGGCTCCTTTACTGGCCTAATGTCCAGCGGCAGCGAACCGGCGCTGTGTATAAGCAGGATTTTTTCGCCATCATCTTTCCTGAACAGCAGGGTGAATGGCGTCATCTGGCCATCAGGCATAATAATAATTTGCGGTGAAGTGCCTTTCGTTGATGGGGTAATGTCCGGTGACTTCGCTCTTTCCCATTCACCGTGAAGCGGTAAGTTGTCGTGATTTGTGGCGGCTACCCATTGCCAGCCGGTACGTGTATCTATCTGCGGAAGGTAGAGTGCCCAACCCTCTTCAGACAGCCGTAAGGCAACGGCATGTTTTTCCAGCAGCGCAAGATCCACTGCGTATTCAACTGATTGCCTGAATGCATCGGCGCGCTGGCGTAGCTTTCCGCTCGTGCTCAGCCGATCGCTTTGCATGGCGGTTACCCCCGCAACCGCAGCTGCGAGAATGACCACCACCAGAAGCACTTCCAGCAAAGTGAATCCTTTTTGATGTGCCATGATTAGCGAGCTTTTTTGTCGTTATCCCAGTTGTTTACGTCGTCCGTTGTCCCCGCTTCACCGTCGGGCCCGACTGAGCTTAAGTCGATAGCACTGTGTTCGCCTGGGCTTACCAGAATGTAGTCATTACCCCACGGATCCGCGGGCAGGCGACGGATATAGCCACCGGGATTATAATTTTCAGCCAGCGGTGACAGCACAGGAGCTTCAACGAGAGCCTCCATTCCCTGTTCGGTCGTGGGGTAGCGATGGTTATCCAGCTTGTACATATCGAGCGCGTTTTCGAGAGCGGTAATGTCGCTGATGGCTTTTTGTCGATCCGCACGATCTTTGTTACCCATCAGGTTGGGTACCACCAGGCTGGCAAGAATGCCCAGAATCACAATGACCACCATAAGCTCCATCAAGGTAAAACCACGCTGTGTTCTTAATGTCTGTCGTTCCATAACCTTTCCTTAGTTCATCAATGAGTTAAGTTGTAATATCGGTTGCATGACCGCCACGACAATAAACAGCACGATGGCGGCCATGAGGACAATCAGTGCAGGTTCAAATATCGCCAGCGCCATCGTGATACGGTTTTGCAAATGAATTTCCTGGTTATCCGTCGCGCGCTGCATGAGCTCCCCCAACTGGCCACTTTTTTCCCCGGAGGCGATCATGTACAGCATCATGGGCGGGAAAATATGCGTCTTCCCAAGTGACTGGCTGACACTATTTCCCTGACGTACGCTTTCCGCGGCGTTGCACAGACGCTGGCGTATCTCTTGGTTCATCACCCCTTCAGCCGAAAGAGCCATTGCCTGAAGTAGTGGTACGCCGCTCACGTTGAGAATGCTGAGGGCGCGTAAATAGCGAGCGCTGTCGATGGCGCAAACCAGCCGAAAGCGAGTCAACAGACGATGAAAACGAAGCCGGTTTCCTTCTCGCTTTAGCCAGCAGGAAAACAGGCCACCTAAGGTGATGAATAACAGCAACAGCCAGGGCCCCTGCGCTGACAGAAAGTGGCTAATGGCGAGCAGCAGGCGGGTTGTGAGCGGGAGCTCGTGCCGGAGATGAATAAACTGTGCGGCAACTTTTGGCACAACAGCGGTGAGCAGGATAACCACCACCAGAATGGCAACCGTGGTGAGCAGGGAGGGGTAAATTAACGCCTGCGTGAGTTTGCTGCGCATACGCTGCCGGGCTTCATTAAAGTCAGCCAGTCTTTCCAGAACCGCGCCAGCCTGACCTACGGTTTCTCCGGCCTTAACAAGCGTGCAATAGACGGTATCAAACAGTCGAGGATGCAGTTGCATCGCGGCGGAAAGGGATTGCCCTTCCAGCACTGCCTGACGAAGTGCTCCGATAATACTGACAAGATTTTTACTCTCTTTTTGCTGCTGGATAGCGGCGAGCGCCTCATCCAGCGGCAGTGCAGCAGCCATCAGGGTAGCGAGCTGGCGCGTAAAAAGCGTGAGTTCTGCATGACTGACCCGTGCAGAAAACCGCCATAGTGTTGTCCTGTGGCGCTGCTGCTTTATGGACTGCGGCAGCAGTGACTGGCTTCGCAGCCGGGCTACCATCTCCCGCTCGCTTTCGGCCTCGCTCACGCCAGTGTGACGGTCGCCGTTATCATCGGTCGCTACCCAGCGAAATTTCATCCTTTGTGCTCCGTTGAAGCGTGCCCTTCGGCAGTGACGCGCAGTACCTCTTCCAGTGAGGTCAACCCTTGTGCGGCTACGCGCAGGCCATTTGCCAGTAAGCTGAAGTGATTACGGCGCTGAAGCTGCTCAAGCTGTTGTTCATTGATCTCTGCGTGTACGGCTTCGCGTATCTCTGGTGTCATCACTAACAGCTCATGAATGGCCAGACGTCCCTGATAGCCACTTTGTCGACAGGCGCTACATCCGCTGGCCTGCCAAAGTTGCGAAGCATCAATTCCTTGCGCCAGCAATAACTGCTGCTGTTGAAGCGTAACGGGATGAGCGGATTTGCACTGGTTACAGAGGCGTCTTAGCAGACGCTGTGCGATCACCCCGACCAGCGATGATGAGAGCAGGAATGATTCCGTACCCATATCACGCAGGCGAGTCACTGCGCCGCTGGCGCTGTTTGTATGCAGGGTGGAGAGGACAAGATGCCCGGTTAATGAGGCCTGTACGGCAATCCGCGCAGTTTCAGCATCGCGTATTTCCCCTACCATCACCACATCAGGATCCTGACGCAAAATGGCGCGTAACCCGCGGGCAAAGGACATATCCACGCGGCTATTAACCTGCGTCTGGCCGATCCCCTCCAGCTCATATTCGATGGGGTCTTCAACCGTGAGGACATTACGTTCCGGGCTATTGAGCGCGGAAAGGAGTGCGTAAAGAGTGGTACTTTTCCCTGAGCCGGTGGGACCCGTGACCAGAATAATGCCGTGGGGTAGGGCGATAAGATGTTTCAGATTGCGGATGTCATCGGCTGACATATCCAGCCTGTCGAGCGACAGGCGCAGGCTGGTTTTATCCAGCAGGCGTAAAACAACCCGTTCTCCGTGCTGTGAGGGCAGCGTGGAGACGCGCACATCGACGTTTCGATTGCCTATCTTTAGGGTTATCCGCCCATCCTGCGGCAGCCTTTTCTCTGCAATATCCAGCCGGGCCATAATTTTGATGCGCGAGACGAGTAGCGCGGCCAGCTTTTTATTTGGCTGAACCACTGGTCGCAATACCCCATCCACACGAAAGCGGATGCTCATCGTCTTTTCAAACACCTCAATATGAATGTCCGAGGCGTGTTCCTTAAGCGCTTCACTGAGTACGGCATTTATGAGTCTGATCACCGGCGCGTCTGACTGCTCGTTGAGCAGATCTTCATTCACGGGGATCTCATCGGAAAGGACGCTGAGGTCGTCCGAGTTGTTAATATCTTCAGCAATGAGCTGGGCTGACTCGCTATTTTGCTGGTAGAGAATCTCAAGCTTTTCTGTAAATTGCGCAGGGGTAAGCCGCGTAAAGTGAGTGCAGTGGGGGGCAGCAGAGGCTACTTCAAGCAGATGCTCAAGCGTGGCATTTTCTGCATAGAACAACTCCTGCTGCTGGAAGGCAACACCGACACGCTGCGCTTTTTTCCAGGAATAGGGTGTCATTTTGCGCGGTTTTCCCTGAACGGATTTTTGGCAGCAGGCGCCGCAGGGGCGTTATCAAATGCGCGGTCATCCAGTTCATCAATGTTGTCGACATTAATGAGCTTGTCATGCTGCTTATCACTGCGCTCCCTTTGCATATCCTTGAAACTGGTATATTTTTCCCGTGAGAGCGAGTGATATACGTCGTCGTCCCGAATGATGGTTGGGCGGATAAAGACCATCAGGTTACGTTTACTCTTTTCATTCGAGGTGTAGCGGAACAGCTGTCCAATCAACGGGATATCACCTAACAGAGGAACTTTCGAGACTTCCTGCTTACTGGCATCATCCATCAATCCGCCAAGCACAACGGTTTCCCCACTTTTTACCAGCACCGCATTCTGGATGGTGCGGGTGTTGAATGTGGGTCCCAGCGTGGAGGACGTTGTCGAAGAGTCGACGCTGGAAACCTCTTGCTCTATCTCCATTAAAACGGAGTCGCCCTCGTTGATTTGAGGGGTGACTTTCAGCTTCGTGCCGACGGTTTTACGCTCGACAGTGCTGTAAATGTTATCGGCTGCGGTGGTTTGGGAACCTGAGAGCACGGGAACGTCCTGGCCAACGTTGAACGCGGCTTCTTTGTTATCCAGCGTCACAATACTGGGCGTGGAGAGGATATCGTTTTTATTGTCAGTATTGAGAGCGGTCAGCAGTACTCCCCAGTCACCGTTGAAGAAGCCCGCCGCAAGACCGGTATAGCCACTGAAGAGATCGTACGCCGGGTTGTCGCTGGTGATACCACCCTGAGACTTAAACTCATGGATGCCCTGCGCCGCATTAAAGATGGGTAAGCCGGTTCTGGTAAACTGTTGCACACCAACATTTTTGTTCGCCCACTGCACACCCAGGTTAAGACCTCTGCCATCCTGAACTTCCACAATGATTGCTTCGACCAGAACCTGAGCCCGACGAATATCCAGCTTTGAGATAACATCGCTCAGTTGTTGCAGAATGCCCTGGTCCGCGGTAACCACCAGTGAGTTGGTCTGTTCATCGGCCGTTATTGAGATATCGTTACCGTTGCTATTGTTGGTGGTTTTGGATGATCCCGCTTTTTCATCTTTTAATTTTTGTGTGACGCCCGTCAGCACCTCAACGAGTTTGTCCGCTTTGGCATATTTCAAATACCAGACGCGGGTATTGCCTTGGCCCTGGTCTTGCGTATCGAGCCGCGCGATGAGCTGTAAAACGCGCGCGCGCGCGCGATCGGAACCGCTGACGATCAGCGAATTCGTTCTTTTGTCGGCAACGATGCGCGTCTGGAGCGTTGCCGGTTTCGCTTCTTTTCCGCTTTCCCGCGACAGGTCGGTGAGTACATCGGCCAGATCGCTGGCAGAGGCGTATTTCAGTGGGATGATTTGCTCTTTCTCATCACCCATTACATCGACGCGTTTTACAACCTCCAGAAGACGATTTACGGATGACGCTTTCCCGGTGATGATCAGCGCGTTTGAGGGTTCATAGTGCACAACGTTGCCCACGCTACTGCCGTCTAACATTTGCCGCAGCAGAGGAGAGAGCGCACGTGCGGGGACATTTTCCAGTGAGACAATACGTGTGACCAGCTCATCCCCTTTACCGGGCTGTGCGCCGCTGGTAATCCGACCAGGCAGGGTCTTTGCTTTTTCGGAGCGCACGACTTTCAGCAATCCGTTATCAAGACTGATGAGTGAAAAACCGTAAAGATCCAGTACGCTCAGGAAAAATTGATAATATTCTTCCTCGGTAAAGGTGTCTGAACTTCTTACAGAAATAGACGCCGTTACGTCAGGATCTATCAGAATGGTTTTCCCTATGTTCTGGCCCACAATACTGACAAATGTTTGAATGTCCGCGCCATTAAAGTTAGCGGTGTAATCTGCTGAAAATGCGGGTTTACCGGAAGTGACAAGTAACAATGCCAGCGAAAGGGCTTTCATTCGCTGGCCTGGAGAGGTCCCTTTCATCTGGTTTTATTTCCTTCCTGGAATTGTTCAACGGAAACAGTAATCCGTTGTGGTGATGCATTTCGCAATAAGGTGAATTGCACCCTTTGTAGCGTTTCAAGTGACGCCTGTGCTTTCTTGATATTAACTGGCTGTTTTAAGGACAGGTTATTGAGCATGATGGCGATATCACCCGGCTCAAGACCAGCATGAGAAAACAACGCTGCATTATCCCGCGGAAGCAGGCGTAAACCCTGTAGAGTAGTTTTAGTGAACACGGGGCTGGCAGCAATAAAGTCTGACAATATCGCCTGAGACCGCGAAGCGGCCTTATCGACGCCTGCTGAAGATGCGGGGAGTTCTTCTAACAGATTGAGATGTTGGGTATGTCCTTCGGTGGAAAAAAATACCTGATTCGTTGTGATGTCGGAGACACGTGTAATCTTTGAGGAGTTCAGACGATCGCCGATAGCATAGGCAGTCTGTTCACCTCCTTCCAGCAGGATGGTACGGGAATGTAATTTATTGGTGCTGTAAATAATTCCACTCAACTGAATACCGGACAATGTGTCAGTTTCTTTTATGGTTAAGGTTGTCATTGCTGGGTTTTCTGTTGCCGAGCTTGATAGGTTCCATTTATATTTTTTGCTCGTTTTATTTATTTCATAAATGTTGTTGTGGTTTTTATTCGATGAACTGTATTTAGATATCTTCATAAATCCATTGTTTATTGAAATGAATATAGTTATAAAGCTTGTCAATATAATTAGCGCGTACAGCGTACGGGAAGAAAATGCGCTTCTTAGCGTGAGGGGTACAGTTATCATAAATTTATTATTAAGAATCTCTAAAGAGTAAATCTATTTCTTGTTAATGGTCGCGATAATATAATTGCTATCTGGTAAGCAGCAAGAAGTTTACAAGCAGGATGCTTATTTTAGGAAAAGAATAAATTTTGAGGCTAATACACTATTCATGGATGAACACATTCATTTCTATACTGCCCTGCGTCGCAGGATGCTGGACAGTCTGAGCACCACGCTGGCTCATGAACACTGGGTGGTGATGCAGGGTGTAACAGGCAGTGGCAAAAGCACACTGGCGCGTGGCGCTATCACCCACTGGCCTAATCGTGCTCTAACGATGAGCCCCACTAACAGTAAGGGCTATCAGTGGGAATGGACTGTGATTGCTGACACTGAAGTTTCGGGCAATTTAACCGGGAGGGCGTTTTCCAGCAATTCGCTCTGGCGTGAATTGTTGTGCGCTACCGACGCGATGCCAGACCACCCGCTTTTGCTGGTTCTTGAAGACAGCCATCGGGTACCAAAAGGCATTGTGGCCATAGTCGAGATGTTCATCGCACTTATGCCGCAAGCCCATCTTTTGATAACCGGCAATTTTTCCAATCGCCAACAACGTCAACTGCGTATAAACCATCCGGTATGGTTTCAGCTTCCTGGCGTGAAAGTAGATGACTACCGACAGGTATTCGCTTTTTATGCCGGTATTGAGCCAGGGGAGGGGAGGGCGTTTCCTGACAAATTCATCCGCGACATGATGAAACGCAGCCAGGGGAATCTGCATTTAGCCGCCCGGGCAGGCAGACGCTACCACGGGAGTGCACCATCGGGTGATGGTGCACATGATACTCTGCCGCTATCCAAGCAAGCCGATACCCTACGTTGTCTGCCAGCACCCCGGCGGGGAGGACGACTGTGGCTGGCATTGTTCCTGGTGGCGATCGTGTCGGGCAGCGCGGGTGGGTATTTTGCGCAACCACTTTCACGCGGGTTTCCTTCTCCTGCAAGGTGGATTACTGCGACAAAGAGTCCGGTGAAACCGCCGGCGCTGACATCCGGGATTTTGTCTGCCAGGGGATCACTCGCATTACTCTATAGCGTCTGGGGTTATGAAGTGGATCAAGGAGAAGCCTGGTGCGATCAGGCATTCCGGGCAGGAATGGCGTGTGTGTCCGGAACCGATACGTTGGCATCGTTGATGGCTCAGGGGCTGCCCTGGATCGCCGCACTGGAGATAGATAATACGCACATCCCGGTTGTTATCATCGGGGGAGGGGGCGATTCGCTCGTTGCGTTGTCGGGGGAAAAAACCTGGGTTCTGAATAAAGCATGGTTCAGCAGCGTCTGGAAGGGGAGCTATACCCTGATGTGGAAGCCATCTCCTGACGGCAATGGGAGCATTTCAAAGAAGAGCAGCGCCGATGATATTGTG
The DNA here is from genome assembly GCF_056156645.1 of Enterobacter sp. Li2LvB3. NCBI lineage: Bacteria > Pseudomonadati > Pseudomonadota > Gammaproteobacteria > Enterobacterales > Enterobacteriaceae > Enterobacter > Enterobacter sp. Li2LvB3. The sequence goes on from NZ_JBSICG010000036.1 coordinate 15,762, forward strand.
TGGCTAGATACGATGCTTAGCCGCGTGCTTAACGTTGATGCCGAAGAGAGCGGCGAGTGGAGTCCAGTGCTGATTGAAAAAATTCGCCAGTTTCAAAGGCAAAACAAAATTAAGGCTGATGGCGTGATGGGGCGAATTTCGCTTATCAGGCTGTGGCAGGCACTGGGAGAAAGCCCGAAAATAACCTCTGATGGAGGAAAAGCATGAGTACGAAACGGGGTGACACCCCGAACGTAAACGAAGGCTTTATCAGACCTGATATGCCGGTTACACCTGGGCGGTGTTTACTGCATTTGTTGTGTTGGCTGGTGTATATCATGGGATGCACCCTGGCGGGCTGCTTTATCTATCTCTGGATTTCTCAAACCACGGGGTCTGAACCAGCGCCCCTGAACTATCGCCTGTCAGATGAACACTATATATAAGAAGAAACCTTTACCGCTGCCACAAGAGAGCGTAACAGAAGAGACTGTCTGGGAGGGTGATAGTGGAGAGCAACCAGCGCCAGAAAATTTCACTGAACAGGCCGAACTCAAAGCGCGGGTGAAGCAGGCTATGGCCGATATCGAACAGCAATGAGTACACCTTAATAAAGGTTGGTTATTATCGACACAGTTGACTTGCATTAAGTCTGTAAATACGTATAATGCGCGGGCTTGTCGTAATTGACGGCTGGTTCAATCTGAACCGGAGTAACTAATTTTGTTACTCAACAATGCTCCCAATCGGGGAGCTACGTAAGAACGGTTACACTCTCCCATCAATCGTAATGGGTTTGAGGAGTAATCATTTTCGTTTATAAAATAATTGGAGCTCTGGTCTCATGCAGAACCAAAGAATCCGTATCCGCCTTAAAGCGTTTGATCATCGTCTGATCGATCAATCAACCGCGGAAATCGTCGAGACTGCTAAGCGCACTGGTGCGCAAGTCCGTGGTCCGATCCCGCTGCCGACCCGCAAAGAGCGCTTCACCGTTCTGATCTCCCCGCACGTCAACAAAGACGCGCGTGATCAGTACGAAATCCGCACTCACAAGCGTCTGGTTGACATCGTTGAGCCAACTGAGAAAACCGTTGATGCTCTGATGCGTCTGGATCTGGCTGCCGGTGTAGACGTGCAGATCAGCCTGGGTTAATCAGGTCATCGAGCGATTGAGAGGTTGATACAATGATTGGTTTAGTCGGTAAAAAAGTGGGTATGACCCGCATCTTCACTGAAGATGGCGTTTCAATCCCAGTAACCGTAATCGAAGTTGAAGCAAACCGCGTTACTCAGGTTAAAGATCTGGCTAACGATGGCTACCGCGCTGTTCAGGTTACCACTGGTGCTAAAAAAGCTAACCGTGTAACCAAACCAGAAGCGGGTCACTTCGCTAAAGCTGGCGTTGAAGCTGGCCGTGGTCTGTGGGAATTCCGTCTTGCTGAAGGCGAAGAGTTCACCGTAGGTCAGGACATTAGCGTTGAGCTGTTTGCTGACGTTAAAAAAGTTGACGTAACCGGTACCTCTAAAGGTAAAGGTTTTGCTGGTACCGTTAAGCGCTGGAACTTCCGTACCCAGGACGCTACTCACGGTAACTCCTTGTCTCACCGCGTTCCGGGTTCTATCGGTCAGAACCAGACTCCGGGCAAAGTGTTCAAAGGCAAGAAAATGGCAGGTCAGCTGGGTAACGAACGTGTAACCGTTCAGAGCCTGGACGTAGTACGTGTTGACGCTGAGCGCAACCTGCTGCTGGTTAAAGGTGCAGTTCCGGGTGCAACCGGTAGCGACCTGATCGTTAAACCAGCTGTGAAGGCGTAAGGGGATAGCAATGGAATTAGTATTGAAAGACGCGCAGAGCGCGCTGACTGTTTCCGAAACTACCTTCGGTCGTGATTTCAACGAAGCGCTGGTTCACCAGGTTGTTGTTGCTTATGCAGCTGGTGCTCGTCAGGGTACTCGTGCTCAGAAGACTCGTGCTGAAGTAACTGGTTCTGGCAAAAAGCCATGGCGCCAGAAAGGTACCGGCCGTGCGCGTTCAGGTTCTATCAAGAGCCCGATCTGGCGTTCAGGTGGCGTGACCTTCGCTGCGCGTCCACAGGACCACAGTCAAAAAGTTAACAAAAAGATGTACCGCGGCGCGCTGAAAAGCATCCTGTCCGAACTGGTACGTCAGGATCGTCTGATCGTTGTCGAATCATTCTCTGTTGAAGCGCCTAAAACTAAGCTGCTGGCACAGAAACTGAAAGACATGGCTCTGGAAGATGTGCTGATCATCACCGGTGAGCTGGACGAGAACCTGTTCCTTGCTGCGCGTAACCTGCACAAGGTTGACGTACGTGATGCAACTGGTATCGACCCGGTTAGCCTGATCGCCTTCGACAAAGTCGTAATGACTGCTGATGCTGTTAAGCAAGTTGAGGAGATGCTGGCATGATTCGTGAAGAACGTCTGCTGAAGGTGCTGCGTGCACCGCACGTTTCTGAAAAAGCGTCTACTGCGATGGAAAAAACAAACACCATCGTTCTCAAAGTTGCTAAAGACGCGACCAAAGCAGAGATCAAAGCTGCTGTGCAGAAACTGTTTGAAGTCGAAGTCGAAGTCGTTAACACCCTGGTAGTTAAAGGGAAAGTTAAACGTCAAGGACAGCGTATCGGTCGTCGTAGCGACTGGAAAAAAGCTTACGTCACCCTGAAAGAAGGCCAGAATCTGGACTTCGTTGGCGGCGCTGAGTAAGTCGGAGGAGTAATACAATGGCAGTTGTTAAATGTAAACCGACATCTCCGGGTCGTCGCCACGTAGTTAAAGTGGTTAACCCTGAGCTGCACAAGGGCAAACCTTTTGCTCCGTTGCTGGAAAAAAACAGCAAATCCGGTGGTCGTAACAACAATGGCCGTATCACCACTCGTCACATCGGTGGTGGCCACAAGCAGGCTTATCGTATTGTTGACTTCAAACGCAACAAAGACGGTATCCCAGCAGTTGTTGAACGTCTTGAGTACGATCCGAACCGTTCCGCGAACATCGCGCTGGTTCTGTACAAAGACGGCGAGCGCCGTTACATCCTGGCCCCTAAAGGCCTGAAAGCTGGCGACCAGATTCAGTCTGGCGTTGATGCTGCAATCAAAGCAGGCAACACCCTGCCGATGCGCAATATCCCGGTTGGTTCTACCGTTCATAACGTAGAAATGAAACCAGGTAAAGGCGGTCAGCTGGCACGTTCCGCTGGTACTTACGTTCAGATCGTTGCTCGTGACGGTGCTTATGTCACCCTGCGTCTGCGTTCTGGTGAAATGCGTAAAGTCGAAGCAGACTGCCGCGCTACTCTGGGCGAAGTTGGCAATGCTGAGCATATGCTGCGCGTTCTGGGTAAAGCAGGTGCTGCACGCTGGCGTGGTGTTCGTCCTACCGTTCGCGGTACTGCGATGAACCCAGTAGACCACCCACATGGTGGTGGTGAAGGTCGTAACTTTGGTAAGCACCCGGTAACTCCGTGGGGCGTTCAGACCAAAGGTAAGAAGACCCGCAGCAACAAGCGTACTGATAAATTTATCGTACGTCGCCGTAGCAAATAATTTTAGAGGATAAGCCATGCCACGTTCTCTCAAGAAAGGTCCTTTTATTGACCTGCACTTGCTGAAGAAGGTAGAGAAAGCGGTGGAAAGCGGAGACAAGAAGCCCCTGCGCACTTGGTCCCGTCGTTCAACGATCTTTCCTAACATGATCGGTTTGACCATCGCTGTCCATAATGGTCGTCAGCACGTTCCAGTCTTTGTTTCCGACGAAATGGTTGGTCACAAACTGGGTGAATTCGCACCGACTCGTACTTATCGCGGCCACGCTGCTGATAAAAAAGCGAAGAAGAAATAAGGTAGGAGGAAGAGATGGAAACTTTAGCTCAACATCGCCATGCTCGTTCTTCTGCTCAGAAGGTTCGCCTTGTTGCTGACCTGATTCGCGGTAAGAAAGTGTCGCAGGCCCTGGACATCCTGACCTATACCAACAAGAAAGCTGCGGTATTGGTTAAGAAAGTACTGGAATCTGCCATTGCTAACGCTGAACACAACGATGGCGCTGACATTGACGATCTGAAAGTTGCGAAAATTTTCGTAGACGAAGGCCCAAGCATGAAGCGCATTATGCCGCGTGCGAAAGGTCGTGCAGATCGCATCCTGAAGCGCACCAGCCACATTACTGTGGTTGTGTCCGATCGCTGAGACTCTGGAGACTAGCAATGGGTCAGAAAGTACATCCTAATGGTATTCGCCTGGGTATTGTAAAACCATGGAACTCTACTTGGTTTGCGAACACCAAAGAATTCGCTGACAACCTGGACAGCGATTTTAAAGTACGTCAGTACCTGACTAAGGAACTGGCTAAAGCGTCTGTATCTCGTATCGTTATCGAGCGTCCGGCTAAGAGCATCCGTGTAACCATTCACACTGCTCGTCCTGGCATCGTTATCGGTAAGAAAGGCGAAGACGTAGAAAAACTGCGCAAGGTCGTAGCGGATATCGCTGGCGTTCCTGCACAGATCAATATCGCTGAAGTTCGTAAGCCTGAACTGGACGCTAAATTGGTTGCTGACAGCATCACTTCTCAGCTGGAACGTCGTGTTATGTTCCGTCGTGCTATGAAGCGTGCTGTACAGAACGCAATGCGTCTGGGCGCTAAAGGTATCAAAGTTGAAGTTAGCGGCCGTCTGGGCGGCGCGGAAATCGCACGTACCGAATGGTACCGTGAAGGTCGCGTACCGCTGCACACTCTGCGTGCTGACATCGACTACAACACCTCTGAAGCGCACACCACTTACGGTGTAATCGGCGTTAAGGTATGGATCTTCAAAGGTGAGATCCTGGGTGGTATGGCTGCTGTTGAACAACCGGAAAAACCGGCTGCTCAACCTAAAAAGCAGCAGCGTAAAGGCCGTAAATAAGGAGCGTCGCTGATGTTACAACCAAAGCGTACAAAATTCCGTAAAGTGCACAAAGGCCGCAACCGTGGTCTGGCGCAGGGTACGGATGTTAGCTTCGGCACTTTCGGTCTGAAAGCTGTTGGCCGTGGTCGTCTGACTGCACGTCAGATCGAAGCAGCACGTCGTGCAATGACCCGTGCAGTTAAGCGTCAAGGTAAGATTTGGATCCGTGTATTCCCGGACAAACCAATCACCGAGAAGCCGCTGGAAGTTCGTATGGGTAAAGGTAAAGGTAACGTGGAGTACTGGGTTGCCTTGATCCAACCGGGCAAAGTCCTGTATGAAATGGACGGTGTTCCGGAAGAGCTGGCCCGTGAAGCCTTCGGCCTGGCAGCAGCGAAACTGCCTATCAAAACCACCTTTGTAACTAAGACGGTGATGTAATGAAAGCAAATGAGCTGCGTGAAAAAAGCGTTGAAGAACTGAACGCCGAGCTGCTGAATCTGCTGCGTGAGCAGTTTAACCTGCGTATGCAGGCTGCAAGTGGCCAGCTGCAACAGACTCACCTGCTGAAGCAAGTGCGTCGCAATGTTGCACGCGTTAAGACTTTACTGACTCAGAAGGCGGGTGCGTAATGACCGATAAAATCCGTACTCTGCAAGGTCGTGTTGTTAGCGACAAAATGGAGAAATCCATTGTTGTTGCTATCGAACGTATTGTGAAACACCCGATCTACGGTAAATTCATCAAGCGTACGACCAAACTGCACGTACATGACGAGAACAACGAATGTGGTATCGGCGACAAGGTTGAAATCCGTGAATGCCGTCCACTGTCCAAGACTAAGTCCTGGACGCTGGTTCGCGTTGTAGAGAAAGCGGTTCTGTAATAAAGTAAGCCTTCTCGATACGAATAAACGGCTCAGCGATGAGCCGTTTATTTTTTCTACCCATATTGCAGAAGCGGTGTTATAATGCCGCGCCCTCGATATGGGGCTTTTTAACGGCTCTGATTTTAGAGTCTCAGGTAGTAGTTGACATTAGCGGAGCACTAAAATGATCCAAGAACAGACTATGCTGAACGTCGCCGACAACTCCGGTGCACGTCGCGTAATGTGTATCAAGGTTCTGGGTGGCTCGCACCGTCGCTACGCAGGCGTAGGCGACATCATCAAGATCACCATCAAGGAAGCAATTCCACGTGGTAAGGTCAAAAAAGGTGATGTGCTGAAAGCGGTAGTGGTGCGCACCAAGAAGGGTGTTCGTCGCCCTGACGGTTCTGTCATTCGCTTCGATGGTAATGCATGCGTTATTTTGAACAATAACAGCGAGCAGCCTATCGGCACGCGTATCTTTGGGCCGGTAACTCGTGAACTTCGTACTGAGAAGTTCATGAAAATTATCTCTCTGGCACCAGAAGTACTCTAAGGAGCGAATCATGGCAGCGAAAATCCGTCGTGATGACGAAGTTATCGTGTTAACCGGTAAAGATAAAGGTAAACGCGGTAAAGTAAAAAATGTTCTGTCTTCCGGCAAACTCGTCGTTGAAGGTATCAACCTGGTTAAGAAACATCAGAAGCCGGTTCCGGCCCTGAACCAACCAGGTGGCATCGTTGAAAAAGAAGCTGCTATTCAGGTTTCTAACGTTGCAATCTTCAATGCGGCTACCGGCAAGGCTGACCGTGTAGGCTTTAGATTCGAAGACGGCAAAAAAGTCCGTTTCTTCAAGTCTAACAGCGAAACTATCAAGTAATTTGGAGTAGTACGATGGCGAAACTGCATGATTACTACAAAGACGAAGTAGTTAGCAAACTCATGACTGAGTTTAACTACAATTCTGTCATGCAAGTCCCTCGGGTCGAGAAGATCACCCTGAACATGGGTGTTGGTGAAGCGATCGCTGACAAGAAACTGCTGGATAACGCAGCAGCTGATCTGACAGCAATCTCCGGTCAAAAGCCGTTGATCACCAAAGCACGCAAATCAGTTGCAGGCTTCAAAATCCGTCAGGGCTATCCGATCGGCTGTAAAGTAACTCTGCGTGGCGAACGCATGTGGGAGTTCTTTGAGCGCCTGATCACTATTGCTGTTCCACGTATCCGTGACTTCCGTGGCTTGTCCGCTAAGTCTTTCGACGGTCGTGGTAACTACAGCATGGGTGTCCGTGAGCAGATCATCTTCCCAGAAATCGACTACGATAAAGTCGACCGCGTGCGTGGTTTGGATATTACCATTACCACTACTGCGAAATCTGACGAAGAAGGCCGTGCTCTGCTGGCTGCCTTTGACTTCCCGTTCCGCAAGTAAGGTAGGGTTACTGAATGGCTAAGCAATCAATGAAAGCACGCGAAGTAAAGCGCGTAGCTTTAGCTGATAAATTCTTCGCTAAACGCGCTGAACTGAAAGCGATCATTTCTGATGTGAACGCTTCCGACGAAGATCGTTGGAATGCGGTTCTCAAGCTGCAGTCTCTGCCGCGTGATTCCAGCCCGTCTCGTCAGCGTAACCGCTGTCGTCAAACAGGTCGTCCACATGGTTATGTGGGCAAGTTTGGGTTGAGCCGTATCAAACTGCGTGAAGCCGCTATGCGCGGTGAAGTGCCAGGCTTGAAAAAGGCTAGCTGGTAATTACCAATTGAATCACGGGAGTAAAGACAGATGAGCATGCAAGATCCGATCGCGGATATGCTGACCCGTATCCGTAACGGTCAGGCCGCGAACAAAGTTGCGGTCACCATGCCTTCCGCCAAGCTGAAAGTGGCAATTGCCAACGTGCTGAAGGAAGAAGGTTTTATCGAAGATTTTAAAGTTGAAGGCGACACCAAGCCGGAACTGGAACTTACTCTCAAGTATTTCCAGGGTAAAGCTGTTGTAGAAAGCATTCAGCGTGTCAGCCGCCCAGGCCTGCGCATCTATAAGAAAAAAGATGAGCTGCCAAAAGTTATGGCTGGTCTTGGTATCGCAGTTGTTTCTACCTCTAAAGGTGTTATGACTGATCGTGCAGCGCGCCAAGCTGGTCTTGGTGGCGAAATTATCTGCTACGTAGCCTAATCGGAGGAAAGAATGTCTCGTGTTGCTAAAGCACCGGTCGTCATTCCTGCCGGCGTTGATGTAAAAATCGACGGTCAGGTTATTACGATCAAAGGTAAAAACGGCGAGCTGACTCGTACCCTCAACAATGCTGTTGAAGTTAAACATGCAGACAACGCTCTGACCTTCGGTCCACGTGATGGTTTCGTGGATGGATGGGCTCAGGCTGGTACCGCGCGTGCCCTGCTGAACTCAATGGTTGTTGGTGTTACCGAAGGCTTCACTAAAAAGCTTCAGCTGGTTGGTGTAGGTTATCGTGCAGCTATCAAAGGGAATGCAGTAGGCCTGTCTCTGGGCTTCTCACACCCTGTTGAGCATCCGCTGCCGGCCGGTATCACTGCAGAATGCCCGACTCAGACTGAAATCGTGCTGAAAGGCGCTGATAAACAGCTGATCGGTCAGGTTGCAGCAGATCTGCGCGCCTACCGTCGTCCTGAGCCTTACAAAGGCAAGGGTGTTCGTTACGCCGACGAAGTCGTGCGTACCAAAGAGGCTAAGAAGAAGTAAGGTAACACTATGGATAAGAAATCTGCTCGTATCCGTCGTGCGACCCGCGCACGCCGCAAGCTCAAAGAGCTGGGTGCAACTCGCCTGGTGGTACATCGTACCCCGCGTCATATTTACGCACAGGTAATTGCACCGAACGGTTCTGAAGTTCTGGTAGCTGCTTCTACTGTAGAAAAAGCTATTGCAGAACAATTGAAGTACACCGGTAACAAAGACGCCGCTGCAGCTGTAGGTAAAGCTGTTGCAGAACGCGCTCTGGAAAAAGGCATCAGCAATGTTTCCTTTGACCGTTCCGGGTTCCAATATCATGGTCGTGTCCAGGCACTGGCAGATGCTGCCCGTGAAGCTGGCCTTCAGTTCTAAGGTAGAGGTGTAAGATGGCTCACATCGAAAAACAGGCTGGCGAACTGCAGGAAAAGCTGATCGCGGTTAACCGCGTATCTAAAACCGTTAAAGGTGGTCGTATTTTCTCCTTCACAGCTCTGACTGTAGTTGGTGATGGTAACGGTCGCGTTGGTTTTGGTTACGGTAAAGCGCGTGAAGTTCCAGCAGCGATCCAGAAAGCGATGGAAAAAGCCCGTCGCAATATGATTAACGTCGCGCTGAACCACGGCACCCTGCAACACCCTGTTAAAGGTGTTCACACGGGTTCTCGTGTATTCATGCAGCCAGCTTCCGAAGGTACCGGTATCATCGCCGGTGGTGCAATGCGCGCCGTTCTGGAAGTTGCTGGGGTTCATAACGTTCTGGCTAAAGCATATGGTTCCACCAACCCGATTAACGTGGTTCGTGCAACTATTGATGGCCTGGAAAATATGAATTCTCCAGAAATGGTCGCTGCCAAGCGTGGTAAATCCGTTGAAGAAATTCTGGGGTAATTGACCATGGCAAAGACTATTAAAATCACTCAAACCCGCAGTGCAATCGGTCGTCTGCCGAAACATAAGGCAACGCTGCTTGGCCTGGGTCTGCGTCGTATTGGTCATACTGTTGAGCGCGAGGATACTCCTGCTGTTCGCGGTATGGTCAACGCGGTTTACTTCATGGTTAAAGTTGAGGAGTAAGAGATGCGTTTAAATACTCTGTCTCCGGCCGAAGGCTCTAAAAAGGCGGGTAAACGCCTGGGTCGTGGTATCGGTTCTGGCCTCGGTAAAACCGGTGGTCGTGGTCACAAAGGTCAGAACTCTCGTTCTGGCGGTGGCGTACGTCGCGGTTTCGAGGGTGGTCAGATGCCACTGTACCGTCGTCTGCCGAAGTTCGGCTTCACCTCTCGCAAAGCAGCGATCACAGCGGAAATCCGTCTGTCTGACCTGGCGAAAGTTGAAGGCGGCGTTGTGGACCTGAACACGCTGAAAGCAGCTAACATTATCGGTATCCAGATCGAGTTCGCGAAAGTGATCCTGGCTGGTGAAGTTTCTACTCCGGTAACTGTTCGTGGCCTGCGTGTGACTAAAGGTGCTCGTGCTGCTATCGAAGCTGCTGGCGGTAAAATTGAGGAATAAGTAGCAGATGGCTAAGCAACCGGGATTAGATTTTCAAAGTGCCAAAGGTGGTTTTGGCGAGCTGAAACGCAGACTGCTGTTTGTTATCGGCGCGCTGATTGTTTTCCGTATTGGCTCTTTTATTCCGATCCCTGGTATCGATGCCGCTGTACTTGCCAAACTGCTTGAGCAACAGCGAGGCACCATCATTGAAATGTTCAACATGTTCTCTGGTGGTGCTCTCAGCCGTGCTTCTATCTTTGCTCTGGGTATTATGCCGTACATTTCGGCATCCATTATTATCCAGCTGCTGACGGTTGTTCATCCAGCCCTGGCAGAGTTGAAGAAAGAAGGGGAGTCCGGACGTCGTAAGATCAGTCAGTACACCCGTTACGGCACTCTGGTGCTGGCTATATTCCAGTCTATCGGTATTGCTACCGGTTTGCCGAATATGCCTGGTATGCAGGGCCTGGTGATTAATCCAGGCTTTGCATTCTACTTCACCGCTGTTGTAAGTCTGGTCACAGGAACCATGTTCCTGATGTGGCTCGGCGAACAGATTACTGAACGTGGTATCGGTAACGGTATCTCAATCATTATCTTCGCCGGCATTGTTGCGGGACTCCCGCCAGCCATTGCCCACACTATCGAGCAAGCGCGTCAAGGCGACCTGCACTTCCTCCTGTTGCTGTTGGTTGCAGTATTAGTATTTGCAGTGACGTTCTTTGTTGTCTTCGTTGAACGTGGTCAACGCCGCATTGTGGTGAACTACGCTAAACGTCAACAGGGTCGTCGTGTCTATGCTGCACAGAGCACACATTTACCGCTGAAAGTGAATATGGCAGGGGTAATCCCGGCAATCTTCGCTTCCAGTATTATTCTGTTCCCGGCGACCATCGCGTCATGGTTCGGGGGCGGGACTGGTTGGAACTGGCTGACAACAATTTCGCTGTATTTGCAGCCTGGGCAACCACTTTATGTGTTACTCTATGCGTCTGCGATCATCTTCTTCTGTTTCTTCTACACGGCGTTGGTCTTCAACCCGCGTGAAACAGCAGATAACCTGAAGAAGTCCGGTGCATTTGTACCAGGAATTCGTCCGGGAGAGCAAACGGCGAAGTATATCGATAAAGTAATGACTCGCCTGACTTTGGTTGGTGCGCTTTATATTACTTTTATCTGCCTGATCCCGGAGTTCATGCGTGATGCAATGAAAGTACCGTTCTACTTCGGTGGGACTTCACTGCTTATCGTTGTTGTCGTGATTATGGACTTTATGGCTCAAGTGCAAACTCTGATGATGTCCAGTCAGTATGAGTCTGCATTGAAGAAGGCGAACCTGAAAGGCTACGGCCGCTAATTGGTCGCCTGAGAAGTTACGGAGAGTAAAAATGAAAGTTCGTGCTTCCGTCAAGAAATTATGCCGTAACTGCAAAATCGTTAAGCGTGATGGCGTCATCCGCGTGATTTGCAGTGCCGAGCCGAAGCATAAACAGCGCCAAGGCTGATTATTTCGCATATTTTTCTTGCAAAGTTGGGTTGAGCTGGCTAGATTAGCCAGCCAATCTTTTGTATGTCTGTACGTATCCATTTGAGTATCCTGAAAACGGGCTTTTCAGCATGGTGCGTACATATTAAATAGTAGGAGTGCATAGTGGCCCGTATAGCAGGCATTAACATTCCTGATCAGAAACATGCTGTGATCGCATTAACTTCGATCTACGGCGTCGGCAAGACCCGTTCTAAAGCCATTCTGGCTGCAGCGGGTATCGCTGAAGATGTTAAGATCAGTGAGCTGTCTGAAGAACAAATCGACACGCTGCGTGACGAAGTTGCCAAATTTGTCGTTGAAGGTGATCTGCGCCGTGAAGTTAGCATGAGCATCAAGCGCCTTATGGATCTTGGTTGCTATCGCGGTTTGCGTCATCGTCGTGGTCTGCCAGTGCGCGGTCAGCGTACTAAGACCAACGCACGTACCCGTAAGGGTCCGCGCAAACCGATCAAGAAATAATCGGGGTGATTGAATAATGGCAAAGGCACCAGTTCGTGCACGTAAGCGTGTAAGAAAACAAGTCTCTGACGGCGTGGCTCATATCCATGCTTCTTTCAACAACACCATCGTTACTATTACTGATCGTCAGGGTAACGCATTGGGTTGGGCAACAGCCGGTGGTTCCGGTTTCCGTGGTTCACGCAAATCCACTCCGTTCGCAGCTCAGGTTGCAGCAGAGCGTTGCGCTGAAGCCGTAAAAGAATACGGCATCAAGAATCTGGAAGTTATGGTTAAAGGTCCGGGTCCGGGTCGTGAATCTACCGTTCGCGCTCTGAACGCCGCTGGTTTCCGCATCACTAATATTACTGATGTGACTCCGATCCCTCATAACGGTTGTCGTCCGCCGAAAAAACGTCGCGTATAACGCTCGTTTTTTAGGTTAGTTGGAGATAGAAAATGGCAAGATATTTGGGTCCTAAGCTCAAGCTGAGCCGTCGTGAGGGCACCGACTTATTCCTTAAGTCTGGCGTTCGCGCGATCGATACCAAGTGTAAAATTGAACAAGCTCCTGGCCAGCACGGTGCGCGTAAACCGCGTCTGTCTGACTATGGTGTGCAGTTGCGTGAAAAGCAAAAAGTTCGCCGTATGTACGGTGTGCTGGAGCGTCAGTTCCGTAACTATTATAAAGAAGCAGCACGTCTGAAAGGCAACACAGGTGAAAACCTGCTGGCTCTGCTGGAAGGTCGTCTGGACAACGTTGTATACCGTATGGGCTTCGGCGCTACTCGTGCTGAATCACGTCAGCTGGTTAGCCACAAAGCAATCATGGTAAACGGTCGTGTTGTTAACATCGCTTCTTATCAGGTTAAAGCGAATGACGTTGTTAGCATTCGTGAGAAAGCGAAAAAGCAATCTCGCGTGAAGGCCGCTCTGGAGCTGGCTGAGCAGCGTGAAAAGCCAACCTGGCTGGAAGTTGATGCTGGCAAGATGGAAGGTACGTTCAAGCGTCAGCCAGAACGTTCTGATCTGTCTGCGGACATTAACGAACACCTGATCGTCGAGCTTTACTCCAAGTAAAGCTTAGTACCAAAGAGAGGACACAATGCAGGGTTCTGTGACAGAGTTTCTAAAACCGCGCCTGGTAGATATCGAGCAAGTGAGTTCGACGCACGCCAAGGTGACCCTTGAGCCTTTAGAGCGTGGCTTTGGCCATACTCTGGGTAACGCACTGCGCCGTATTCTGCTCTCATCGATGCCGGGTTGCGCGGTGACCGAGGTTGAGATTGATGGTGTACTTCATGAGTACAGCACCAAAGAAGGCGTTCAGGAAGATATCCTTGAAATCCTGCTCAACCTGAAAGGGCTGGCGGTGAGAGTTCAGGGTAAAGATGAAGTTATTCTTACTCTGAATAAATCTGGCATTGGCCCTGTGACTGCAGCCGACATCACCCACGACGGTGATGTTGAAATCGTCAAGCCGCAGCACGTGATCTGCCACCTGACCGATGAGAACGCAGCTATTAGCATGCGTATCAAAGTTCAGCGCGGTCGTGGTTATGTGCCGGCTTCTGCCCGAATTCATTCGGAAGAAGATGAGCGCCCAATCGGCCGTCTGCTGGTCGACGCATGTTACAGCCCTGTAGAGCGTATTGCCTACAATGTTGAAGCAGCGCGTGTAGAACAGCGTACCGACCTGGACAAGCTGGTCATCGAAATGGAAACCAACGGCACAATCGATCCTGAAGAGGCGATTCGTCGTGCGGCAACCATCCTGGCAGAACAACTTGAAGCTTTCGTTGACTTACGTGATGTTCGTCAGCCGGAAGTTAAAGAAGAGAAACCAGAATTCGATCCGATCCTGCTGCGCCCTGTTGACGATCTCGAATTGACTGTCCGCTCTGCTAACTGCCTTAAGGCAGAAGCTATCCACTATATCGGTGATCTGGTACAGCGTACCGAGGTTGAGTTGCTGAAAACGCCGAACCTGGGTAAAAAATCTCTTACTGAGATTAAAGACGTGCTGGCTTCACGTGGTCTGTCTCTGGGCATGCGCCTGGAAAACTGGCCACCGGCAAGCATTGCTGACGAGTAACCGGATCACAGGTTAAGGTTTTACTGAGAAGGATAAGGTCATGCGCCATCGTAAGAGTGGTCGTCAACTGAACCGCAACAGCAGCCATCGCCAGGCTATGTTCCGCAACATGGCAGGTTCACTGGTTCGTCATGAGATCATCAAGACGACCCTGCCTAAAGCGAAAGAGCTGCGTCGCGTAGTTGAGCCGCTGATTACTCTTGCCAAGACTGACAGCGTTGCTAATCGTCGTCTGGCATTCGCCCGTACTCGTGATAACGAGATCGTGGCAAAACTGTTTAACGAACTGGGCCCGCGTTTCGCGAGCCGTGCAGGTGGTTACACTCGTATTCTGAAGTGTGGCTTCCGTGCAGGCGACAACGCTCCGATGGCTTACATCGAGCTGGTTGATCGTTCTGAATCGAAAGCAGAAGCTGCTGCAGAGTAATCTGTAGTAACGTAAAAAGACCCGCTTCGGCGGGTTTTTTTATATCCGCAGAATCCCCACTTCTCTACAATAACTGTATCTTTTCTGTTCATCCCCTGGAGTCCGTTATGTGGTTGCTCGACCAGTGGGCAGAACGCCATATTTGCGATGCCCTAAGAAAAGGTGAGTTCGACAATCTCCCCGGTGCCGGTGCTCCGATAGCGCTGGATGACGATTCTCATGTCGCGCCTGAGTTACGTTCTGGCTATCGCTTACTGAAAAATGCCGGTTGCTTACCCCCGGAGCTTGAGCAGCGTAAAGAGGCTGTAGAACTTGTTGATCTGTTGAAAGGCATTCGCAAGGACGATCCCCGGCATCCAGAAATTAGCCGTCGTCTGGCATTGATCGAATTGAAACTGCGCCAGGCTGGAATGAATACAGATTTTCTGCATGGCGAGTATTGTGAACGGCTGATGCACAAAATGAAGGAGGAGTAGTTATGTATCGTATTGGTGAACTCGCAAAGCTTGCAAACGTAACACCCGACACCATTCGTTATTACGAAAAGCAGCAGATGATTGACCATGAGGTGCGCACGGAAGGTGGGTTTCGTCTTTATACCGATAATGATCTACAGCGCCTCCGGTTTATACGTTACGCACGCCAGCTTGGCTTTACCCTTGACTCCATCCGTGAGCTTTTATCGATCCGCATAGATCCGGCACATCATACTTGCCAGGAGTCGAAGAGCATTGTTCAGGCCAGACTGGATGAAGTAGAAGCGCGGATCCAGGAGCTTCAGACGATGCAGCGGTCACTACAGCGCCTGAATGATGCCTGCTGTGGTACAGCCCATAGCAGCGTCTATTGCTCGATCCTTGAAGCACTCGAGCAGGGAGCAAGTGGAGAAACACAGGGGTGTTGATTTTTAGTACGTCCAGGTCTAGACTCCGGTCGACTTAAACCATACTCAGGAGAAATTATGAGTCGCTATCAGCATACGAAGGGGCAAATTAAAGACAATGCCATCGAAGCCCTGCTCCATGATCCACTTTTCCGGCAGCGGGTAGAGAAGAATAAAAAGGGGAAAGGAAGTTATCTGCGTAAGGGCAAACATGGCAATCGGGGTAACTGGGAGGCCAGTGGCAAGAGAGCAAATTGCTTTTTTACCACTGGCCTTCCTGTTTTTTGCTTCTGATTAAGAACGGTTATTTTGTTCTTTTAACAGGTCGCGGATTTCGGTCAACAGTACTTCTTCTTTGGTTGGTGCAGGTGCTGCTGCCGGCTCTTCTTTTTTGCGGTTAAGCTTGTTGATAAGCTTGATCGCCATAAAAATAGCAAACGCGACAATCACAAAATCGAAGATGTTCTGGATGAACACACCGTAGTGCATCACAACCGCAGGGACATCACCTTGTGCATCCCGCAGCGTAACCGCGAACTGTTTAAAATCAATGCCCCCGATTAACAACCCTAAAGGTGGCATAATAATGTCGGCTACCAGTGATGAAACGATCTTACCGAACGCCGCACCAATAATGACACCCACAGCCAAATCCACCACATTCCCGCGCATCGCAAATTCGCGAAACTCTTTAATAAAACTCATTATGTTCTCCTTGAGCCAGCTGACGATTATAAGTTTAACAAATGATTAGCTAATTTCCATTGGTGATAAATAATCGTTATGAAAAATTAATGGCATATTAATGAGAGGGTTAATTTTGGGGTGCCCTTTTAAGAGCACCCCAATCATTACAGGAAGAATGGACTTGGCTGGAATAAACGTTCGACGTCGGTAATAAATTTTTTATCGGTAAGGAACATAATGACATGGTCACCTTGCTCGATACGCAAATTATCATTGGCGATCATGACATCATTACCACGCACCACCGCCCCAATTATGGTGCCTGGCGGTAGTTTAATTTCATCAATCGCCCTGCCTACCACGCGGGAGGTTGTTTCATCACCGTGTGCAACGGCTTCGATAGCCTCAGCGACACCGCGACGAAGAGACGAAACACCAACGATGTCGGCCTTACGAACGTGGCTTAGCAGTGCAGAAATAGTGGCCTGTTGCGGCGAAATCGCAATATCAATGACACTACCCTGGACCAGGTCTACGTAGGCGCGGCGCTGAATAAGCACCATCACCTTTTTGGCTCCCATCCGTTTTGCGAGCATCGCCGACATGATATTCGCTTCATCATCGTTGGTGACGGCAATAAACAGATCGACTTGATCAATATGTTCTTCGGCCAGCAACTCTTGATCCGACGCATCACCATAAAACACGATCGTGTTCTGTAATTTTTCAGCGAGCTCAGACGCACGTTGTTGATCGCGCTCGATCAACTTCACGCTATAGTCTTTTTCCAGCCGACGCGCCAGGCCCGCGCCGATATTACCACCGCCGACCAGCATAATGCGTTTGTACGGCTTTTCGAGACGCTGAAGCTCACTCATTACCGCACGGATATGCTGAGAAGCGGCAATAAAGAAGACCTCGTCACCGGCTTCGACAATAGTCGAGCCTTGCGGACGAATAGGCCTGTCGTGACGGAAAATGGCTGCGACACGGGTATCGATATGCGGCATATGTTCGCGCATGGTCGACAGGGCGTTACCAATCAGTGGACCACCGTAATAAGCTTTAACTACGGCCAGGCTCACTTTTCCTTCGGCGAAGTTCACGACCTGGAGTGCGCCCGGGTATTCGATCAGACGGTAAATGTTGTCGATAACCAATTGTTCTGGCGCAATAAGATGGTCAATCGGAACCGCTTCAGAATTAAACAGCTTTTCAGCGTCACGGACATAATCCGGGGAACGGATGCGAGCAATCCTGTTTGGCGTGTTGAAAAGTGAGTAAGCAACCTGGCACGCAACCATATTGGTTTCGTCAGAACTGGTCACCGCGACCAGCATATCGGCATCGTCTGCACCGGCTTCGCGAAGTACTCGTGGGTGTGAACCGTGGCCTTGTACAACCCGAAGGTCAAACTTATCCTGCAAAACGCGCAGTCGATCGCCATTGGTATCGACAATAGTGATATCGTTGTTCTCACCAACAAGGTTTTCGGCCAGTGTTCCACCGACCTGTCCTGCACCCAGAATGATTATCTTCATATCTTGCGGCCTGTTCTCACATCACTCTTTGATTAGCTTAGCGTAAAAGAAACCATCGCCTTCTTCAGCACCTGGCAGGTTTTGCAAACCAGGGCGCTCTGGTGTACCTGTTCCATGCAGTGAAGCAGTTGGGGTACGTTTCAGGAATGCCGCGATCTGCTGACAGTTTTCTTCTGGAAGAACTGAACAGGTTGCATACACCAGTGTCCCCCCAGATTTAAGATGTGGCCAAACTGCATCGAGAATTTCGGCTTGCAGTTGAGCAAGTTCGTTGATATCACGATCGCGACGCAGCCACTTGATGTCCGGGTGGCGGCGGATCACGCCGGTAGCTGAACAAGGTGCATCCAGCAAGATACGGTCGAATTGTGTATCACCACACCATTCAGCAGGCTTACGTCCGTCACCCTGTTTGACCTGCGCCTTTAACCCTAAACGTTTCAGGTTGTCATAGACGCGAGAAAGACGCTGCTCGTCGACATCAACAGCCATTACGCTGGCTTGCGGGGCAACTTCGAGAATATGTGTCGTTTTACCCCCGGGGGCCGCACAAAGATCGAGGATCTGCTCGCCATTTTTGGGTTCAAGCCATGTCATGCAGCCCTGAGCTGAGGCATCCTGAACTGTCACCCATCCCTCTTCAAAACCCGGTAATGCATGTACTGGTGCCGGGGTTGCTAAACGTACAGCATCAGGATAGGCATCATGCGTAAATCCGTTCATACCAGATTCTTCCAGCAGGGCAAGCCACGCGTCGCGGGTATGATGAATACGGTTGACGCGTAACCACATCGGAGGACGTTGGTTATTGGCGCCGGCGATGTCCTGCCACTGCTGCGGATACGCTTTTTTAAGACGATTAAGCAGCCATGATGGGTGAAGGAACTGATTCTCGGTCTTGGCAAATTCAGCCAGCAACGCTTCTTGCTGGCGCTGGAACTGGCGTAGCACCCCGTTGATCAATCCTTTCAGCTGCGGGCGTTTAATGGCAACGGCGCCTTCTACCGTTTCTGCCAGCGCAGCATGAGGGGGAATTCGGGTATGAAGCAGCTGGTAGAATCCAACCATAATCAGGTAATGCACGGTGCGCTGCTTTCCTGTCATCGGGCGTGACATCAGCTTGTTAATCAGCCACTCGAGCTGGGAAAGGGTGCGCAGGACACCAAAGCACAGCTCCTGAAGTAGCGCTTTGTCTTTATCCGATACCTTTTGTTGAAGCGGTGGCAGTACATTGCTCAGCGACTGCCCTTGCTCAACCACTTGTTCGACGGCCTGCGCCGCCATACTGCGTAGATTTTGTTTTTTCATAGCCGTAAAAATAAAAATGCCCGGAAACACCGGGCCTTAAGGATAAATTTTCTCAGGCAAGACGTTTGCCGGGGATAAACCATTCGCGACGGGAATTTAACAGATCCTGGGCACTCATCGCTTTCTTACCCGCAGGCTGGAGCGACTCAAGGTTCAAAATACCTTCTGCCGTTGCAACCTGGATCCCCTGTTTGTTCGCATCGAGGATCGTACCGGGCTCTGCGGTTGAGTGCCCCTCAATGACGGAAGCTTTCCAGACTTTTACTGGCTGATCATCGATCATTACCCAACTCATCGGCCAAGGGTTAAATGCACGAATGCAGCGTTCAAGCTGAGCTGCCGACAATGACCAGTCGATCTGAGCTTCTTCTTTGCTCAACTTTTCGGCATAGGTAACCAGCGCTTCATCCTGAACTTCAGGCTGCGCCGTATTATCCGCAAGCTGTTGCAGGGTCTCGATGAGACCCTGAGGGCCAAGATCCGCCAGCTTGTCGTAAAGTGTTGCGCTGGTGTCTTCTGCGGTAATCGGGCAGGCGAGTTTATACAACATGTCGCCGGTGTCTAAACCCACGTCCATCTTCATGATAGTGACGCCAGTTTCTGCATCTCCTGCCCACAAAGAACGTTGGATAGGTGCAGCGCCGCGCCAGCGAGGCAGCAGAGAGCCGTGCACATTGACACAGCCCAGGCGAGGCATTTCAAGAACAGCTTTTGGCAGAATTAAACCGTAAGCCACCACCACCATGACGTCAGCATTCAGCTCGGCAACAAGTTGCTGATTTTCCTGAGGACGTAAGGATACGGGCTGGAATACAGGTAGTCCGTGTTCTTCTGCCAGTACTTTTACCGGGCTCGGCATCAGCTTTTTGCCGCGGCCAGCCGGACGATCCGGTTGAGTAAATACACCCACAACCTGGTGGCCAGAAGATAACAGCGCGTCGAGATGGCGCGCTGCAAAATCAGGAGTTCCTGCGAAGATAATACGTAGCGATTTAGACACGTTATTCCTTGTATCCCGGGATGTTATGCACGAGAGCGCATACGATCCAGTTTCTCTACTTTCTGGCGAATACGCTGTTGTTTCAGTGGCGAGAGATAATCGATAAACAGTTTACCGACCAGATGATCCATCTCATGTTGAATACAAATCGCCAGCAGTTCGTCAGCTTCCAGCTCGAACGGATTACCGTCACGATCCAAAGCGCGAATTTTCACTTTTTCGGCACGTGGTACTAAAGCACGCTGTTCTGGAATGGACAGACAGCCTTCCTCGATACCTGTTTCTCCGCTCTTTTCGAGCAGCTCAGGGTTGATCAGCACCAGACGGCCATCGCGATTTTCAGAGACGTCAATCACGATGATACGCTTGTGAATGTCAACCTGCGTAGCCGCCAGGCCAATGCCTTCTTCGGCGTACATGGTATCGAACATATCATCGACGATACGCTGAATTTCTGCATTCACTTCTTTTACCGGTTCAGCGACGATGCGAAGGCGCTCGTCCGGTATATGTAACACTTGCAAAACTGCCATAAATTTCCAGAGTCGTATTCAGGAGTTGATAAGAATATTACCTCTATTCTAGACAAATCCCCCATCGATTGACAGCATCAGTGACCAATCGCAATGATTGCGGAGGCTGCTTATGGCAGGGAAAAGGATGACGTCCACAGAGATATGGTTACGACTGATAAACACGGCAACACTGTGCGGTGATACGATGCTGGAAGCAGCCGTATACCTGTTGCGCCAGACGAATATTGATAATGTTTCTATCAAAGATGCAGGGCTGTCGGTTAAGCAAGCTGAACGCTTTTTTGCACTCGGTGAGGCTGAGCTTGAGCGGAGCCTGATTTGGCTCGAACAGCCAGGTCATTTTCTGCTGTCCGCGAATGACCCACGATATCCACCATTACTTCGAATGATACCGGATTACCCTGGCGCCATATTCGTTAAAGGGCATGTTGAAGTACTCAATAGTATTCAACTGGGGGTTGTGGGGAGCCGTTCGCCGTCCTGGTATGGTCAGCGCTGGGGAAAGCTCCTGTGCGAGCAGCTGGCGCAATGTGGATTCACGATAACCAGCGGGCTGGCCTGTGGGATTGATGGTGTTGCTCATCGAGCGGCACTGGCGGCTAAAGGAAGCAGCGTTGCGGTGTTAGGCAATGGCCTTTTCAGTATTTATCCGCGCAGGCATCTTTCCCTTTCCGATCAACTGATTGAGGGCGGTGGGGCCGTTATTTCTGAGTTCTCCTTATCAACATCTGCCTGGCCCGGTAATTTTCCTCGTCGTAATCGCATCATAAGCGGGTTGAGCCTGGGGGTGTTTGTAGTTGAGGCGGCCTTACGTAGCGGTTCGCTTGTTACCGCCAGATGTGCGCTGGAGCAAGGTCGTGAGGTTTTTGCGTTGCCGGGGCCAGTTGGGAATCCTGGATGCGAAGGACCGCACTGGCTGATAAAGCAGGGCGCAACGCCTGTCACAAGTACAGAAGACATTCTGGAAAATTTGCGATACGGGCTGCACTGGCTTCAGGGGGAAGCCGAAAAGCGACAATATTCATCAGATCAGGAGGAGGTGGCATTGCCATTTCCCAAGCTCCTGGCTAACGTAGGAGATGAGGTAACACCTGTTGACGTTGTCGCTGAACGTGCCGGCCAACCTGTGCCAGTAACGGTAGCACAGCTACTCGAACTGGAGTTAGCAGGGTGGATCGCAGCTGTACCCGGCGGCTATGTCCGATTAAGGAGGGCAAGCCATGTTCGACGTACTGATGTATTTGTTTGAGACTTACATCCATAACGAAGCAGAAATGCGAGTGGATCAGGACAAATTGACACGGGATCTTACCGATGCGGGATTCGAGCGGGAAGATATTTATAATGCGTTGATGTGGTTAGAGAAACTGGCTGATTATCAGGAAGGCCTTGCCGAACCGATGCAGCTTGCTTCCGATCCGCTGTCTGTTCGCATCTATACAGCTGAAGAGTGTGAAAGGCTGGATGCCAGCTGCCGGGGATTCATTTTATTCCTTGAGCAGATTCAGGTGCTAAACCTCGAAACGCGAGAAATGGTGATAGAGCGCGTTATGGCGCTGGATACAGCAGAATTCGAACTGGAAGACCTCAAGTGGGTGATTCTGATGGTTCTGTTTAATATCCCGGGCTGTGAAAATGCCTATCAACAAATGGAAGAATTACTCTTTGAAGTGAATGAAGGTATGCTGCACTGATTCAAATGTGCAGCACCAAGAGTTGTTATGGCCAAATCAGCACTATTCACGGTGCATAAAAATGAGCCCTGCCCGCAGTGCGGGGCTGAACTTGTCATTCGGTCCGGGAAACACGGTCCGTTTCTCGGTTGTTCACACTATCCGGAATGTGATTATGTCCGTCCCCTGAAAAGCCAGGCGGATGGTCATATCGTTAAGATTCTGGAGGGGCAGTTATGCCCTGTCTGTGGTGGTGAGTTAGCTTTGCGACAAGGCCGCTTCGGCATGTTTATCGGATGCAGTCACTATCCCGAATGTGGACATACAGAACAAATTGATAAACCAGATGAAACGGCAATCGCGTGCCCACAATGCCAGCATGGGCAGTTGGTTCAGCGTCGTTCTCGTTTTGGTAAGACCTTCCATTCTTGCGATCGCTATCCTGAATGCCAGTTCGTTATCAATTTCAAACCGGTAGCGGGAGTCTGCCCTCATTGCGACTACCCGTTACTAATAGAGAAGAAAACTGCGCAAGGCATAAAACGTTTCTGCGCCAGTAAACAATGTGGAAAGCCGGTTGCGGCGGATCAAACCAGTGAATAATAACCTGCCATCAGGCTCCATTGCGTATGCGGTGGACGTACTGAAAAAAGAAGAAGTCATCGCTTATCCAACAGAGGCTGTATTTGGGGTCGGTTGCGATCCTGACAGCGAAATGGCTGTGGGCCGTCTGCTTGAGCTGAAACAACGGCCTGTCGAGAAAGGGCTGATACTGATTGCAGCAAATTACGAGCAACTCAAACCTTACATTGATGACTCCATGCTGACGTCGGCGCAGCGGGAAACAATCTTCTCCGCCTGGCCTGGCCCTGTGACCTTTGTTTTCCCGGCGCAGCCGACAACGCCGCGCTGGCTAACCGGGCGCTTTGATTCCCTCGCCGTTCGCGTAACAGATCATCCGCTGGTGGTTGAGCTATGTCTGGCGTTCGGTAAACCTTTGGTGTCGACCAGCGCTAACCTGACCGGGTTGCCACCTTGCCGGACTTCTGAAGAAGTGCTGGCGCAATTCGGGGATGATTTCCCGGTGGCTGTTGGTGAAACGGGCGGGCGCCTGAATCCCTCTGAAATCCGCGATGCTTTAACCGGCGAACGTTTTCGCCAGGGGTAATATGATGGAAACTTATGCCGTTTTTGGAAATCCGATTGCGCACAGTAAATCACCGCTGATTCATCAGCAGTTTGCTGAACAATTGCAGATAGACCATCCCTATGGCCGGGTGCTGGCCCCAGTTGATGCGTTTGTTGCGACCCTGAATGCCTTTTTTGATGCGGGTGGTAAAGGGGCGAATGTCACCGTCCCTTTTAAAGAAGAGGCTTTCGAGCGAGCGGATGAACTTACTGAGCGAGCTTCTCTTGCTGGCGCAGTGAATACGCTTAAACGGCTTGAGGATGGACGCCTGCTGGGTGATAACACCGACGGGATTGGGCTGTTGAGCGATCTGGAAAGGTTGTCATTTATAAAGCCAGGCTTCCGGATATTGCTGATTGGTGCAGGCGGCGCATCACGTGGCGTGTTGCTGCCTCTGCTATCACTGGACTGTTCCGTTACCATTACTAACCGTACTTTTTCCCGGGCAGAAGAGTTAGCCGCATTGTTTGCACATACAGGCAGCGTGAGTGCTGTCGCGCTGGATGATTTGGCGGGGCATGAGTTCGATCTGGTGATTAACGCAACATCGAGCGGTATTGGCGGAGAAGTCCCGGCTATCCCTGCTTCGCTGGTGAATGCGCATCTCTTTTTCTATGACATGTTCTACCAGAATGGGAAAACACCTTTCCTTAACTGGTGCGAACAGCATGGAGCGAAACATCTGGCTGACGGTCTGGGAATGCTGGTGGGGCAAGCTGCACATGCCGTGTTGCTTTGGCATGGTGTGTTACCTGCGGTCGAGCCTGTGATTGAGAAGCTGAAACAGGAACTGTCCGCGTGAATCAGGCCATTCACTTTCCCGACCGAGAAATCTGGGACGAAGAAAAACAAGCCGTTTGTTTCCCGGTGCTGGTACATGGGATGCAGTTAACCTGCGCAATCAGTAAGGATGTGTTGCTAGAACGCTTTGGCGGCACTCAGGCAATCGACGTATTTTGCGAAAATCGCTGGGACCTTGAAGAGGAAGCCAGCGATTTAATCCGCGATCAGCAGGAAGATGATCAAGGCTGGGTCTGGATATCCTGATCTAAATAGTCATTCTTCCATTTTACGTAGTTGTTCGCAGAGTATTTTAATCCTTCAATTTCCGCCTCTGTTAAGGGGCGGATCTGTTTTACCGGGCTGCCTAAATAGAGATAACCGCTTTCGAGCCGTTTATTTTGCGGGACCAGGCTGCCAGCGCCAATCATCACATCATCTTCTACAACAACACCATCCAGCAGAATTGAACCCATACCGACCAGAACCCGGTTGCCTATCGTGCAGCCGTGGAGCATCACCTTATGGCCAACGGTAACCTCTTCTCCGACGATAAGAGGATTGCCTTGCGGGTTATACGAAGATTTGTGGGTTACATGCAGAACGCTGCCGTCCTGAATATTGGTGCGAGCACCAATCGCAACATAGTTGACGTCTCCCCTGATCGCAACGAGCGGCCAGATACTGACATCATCCGCCATTCGCACATCGCCGATGACAACACTGCTGGCATCGATCATCACGCGATCGCCTTTCTGGGGGAACAGATCTTTATAAGGACGCAGTACAGCTGACATATCTACCTCTGTTAATAAACGCTACACAGAAGACTTTGATCGCATTTATGGATCGAGGCAAGGCCAAAATGCGTCAATATTTAAGCAAATCGGGTGGGATTTCAGCGAAAAGAGTGGAAAAGCAGCAGTCAGAAAAAAAGATCTAAAAAACGCTTGTGCTAAAAACTGGGA
>NZ_JBSICG010000037.1:0-40010 GCF_056156645.1 Enterobacter sp. Li2LvB3
AACCGACGACCTTCGGGTTATGAGCCCGACGAGCTACCAGGCTGCTCCACCCCGCGTCCGTCTTTTTGCTTCGTATTTCAAATCACATCTGCGTTGGCTTTCCTCGTTCACCTCAGTCACTTACTGGAGTAAGCTTCTAAGGATTCACTGCGTCGCCGCCTTGCTGTGATTCAAACTACTTAACAAAAATCTCTTCTATTCATAGAAGATACTTCATCAAATTTTAATTGGTTGCGGGGGCCGGATTTGAACCGACGACCTTCGGGTTATGAGCCCGACGAGCTACCAGGCTGCTCCACCCCGCGTCCGTGGATGCGCACTATACGCGGATAGCTTTGTGATGCAACCCCTTTTTTACATAATTGATGTAATTAGTATGTAAATTGAACGACATCGCATCCTGTGGACTATTTTTTGCGCAAAATTTGCCAAAGGGCATGTGATTGCATTTCATTAGCCCTGGTGGTTTGTTATCTTCATCACGCGGATAAGGGCAACTTAAAGACGAGATATAATGAAAGGACGTTGGGCGAAGTATCTAATGACAGGCGCAATGGTAGCTATTCTTGCGGCCTGCTCTTCCAAACCGACCGATCGCGGTCAACAGTATAAAGACGGGAAATTGTCCCAGCCTTTCTCTTTAGTTAACCAACCCGATGCCGTAGGCGCACCGATTAACGCCGGGGATTTCTCCGAGCAGGTCTATCAGATCCGCAGTGCGTCACCGCGTCTGTATGGCTCACAGAATAACGTTTACAGTGCAGTACAGGACTGGCTGCGTGCGGGCGGCGACACGCGCAATATGCGCCAGTTTGGTATTGATGCCTGGCAGATGGAAGGTGCAGATAACTACGGCAACGTCCAGTTTACCGGCTACTACACGCCTGTCATCCAGGCGCGACACACCCGTCAGGGCGAATTCCAGTACCCTATCTACCGGATGCCACCAAAACGTGGGCGTTTACCGTCCCGTGCAGAGATTTACTCGGGTGGCTTAAGTGATAGCTATGTGCTGGCCTACAGTAACTCCCTGATGGACAACTTCATCATGGACGTGCAGGGCAGTGGTTATATCGATTTTGGTGATGGTTCTCCGCTTAACTTCTTCAGCTACTCCGGTAAAAACGGACATGCCTACCGCAGTATCGGCAAAGTGCTTATCGATCGTGGTGAAGTGAAGAAAGAAGATATGTCGATGCAGGCTATCCGCGAGTGGGGCGAAAAACACAGCGAGGCCGAAGTGCGCGAGCTGCTGGAGCAAAACCCATCCTTCGTCTTCTTCAAACCGCAGAACTATGCCCCGGTGAAAGGGGCAAGTGCCGTACCGTTGATTGGCCGTGCTTCTGTGGCATCTGATCGTTCAATTATTCCGGCGGGTACCACACTGCTGGCGGAAGTGCCTCTGTTGGATAACAACGGGAAATTTAGCGGCCAGTATGAATTACGCCTGATGGTTGCCCTGGATGTCGGTGGCGCTATCAAGGGCCAGCATTTCGATATTTATCAGGGGATTGGCCCGGATGCTGGTCATCGTGCTGGCTGGTATAACCACTACGGGCGTGTCTGGGTGCTGAAAGCGGCAGCACCGGGCGGCAACGTATTCAGCGGCTGATTATGGTATTCTGATCGGAATACGGATTACTGTTCAGGGTGAGGGATAACCTCACCCTTTTTACATCTGAGGTTTTATGTCTGTGGTAATCAGCGATGCGTGGCGCCAGCGTTTTGGCGGTACGGCACGTTTATATGGCGAAAAAGCCCTGCAACTGTTTGCAGATGCGCACGTGTGCGTAGTGGGGATCGGTGGTGTCGGCTCCTGGGCGGCAGAAGCGCTGGCCAGAACCGGTATTGGTGCCATCACATTGATTGATATGGATGATGTCTGTGTCACCAACACCAACAGACAAATCCACGCTCTGCGGGATAACGTAGGTCTTGCCAAATCTGAGGTGATGGCCGAGCGTATTCGTCTGATCAACCCTGAGTGCCAGGTCACGGTGATTGATGATTTCGTGACGGCAGATAACGTTGCTGAGTACATGAGCAAAGGCTATAGCTACGTGATTGATGCCATCGACAGCGTGCGTCCAAAGGCGGCGTTGATTGCTTACTGCCGTCGCTACAAGGTTCCGCTGGTGACAACCGGTGGCGCGGGTGGGCAAATCGACCCGACGCAGATCCAGGTGGCTGATCTGGCGAAAACGATTCAGGATCCTCTGGCGGCGAAACTGCGCGAGAGATTAAAAAGCGACTTTAACGTCGTGAAAAACAGCAAAGGTAAGCTGGGTGTGGACTGCGTATTTTCGACAGAAGCGCTGGTTTACCCACAGGCTGACGGGTCTGTTTGTGCCATGAAAAGCACAGCGGAAGGGCCAAAACGGATGGATTGCGCTTCCGGTTTTGGCGCGGCCACCATGGTGACCGCGTCCTTTGGCTTTATCGCGGTGTCGCACGCGCTGAAGAAAATGATGGCAAAGGCGGAACGTCAGGCCTGAGCCTGTCGCGCCGCGTCCTGCACCGCTTCGCTAAGCGCGGTCAACCCCTGACTGCGCGAGGCGCTAAGCTGCGCACGCAGGCCCAGCTCATCAAACAGCGTTAAGGGTGAATGGGCCAGCAGTTGCGCGGCGCTTTTGCCTTCGACGGCGGTCAGCAGTACCGCCAGCAGGCCACGAACGATACGGCCTTCGCTGTCACCAAAGAAATGCAGCGTTTCGCCGGTAGCGCTAAACCCCAGCCAGACGCGATTTTCACACCCGGCAATCTCTTTTGCCTGTGCCCGAAGCGCGTCTGAAAGAGCAGGTAACTGCTTACCCAACATAATCAGCTGACGGTATTTATCTTCCCACTGGGTAAGTGGGGCGAAGGTCTGTTTTAGCGTCTCTTCTGTGATGACGGTACCAAACGGGTGTCCGGCTAAAGCGGGGCTAGTCATTAATCCACCAGTAATTCAAGGGCGCGGTCGACGGCTGCAACCAGCGCTTCGACATCGCTTTTTGTATTGTACGGAGCAAAAGAGGCACGCAGCGTACCGCTGACGCCCAGTGCGGCCAGTAACGGTTGTGCGCAATGCTGTCCGGCGCGTAAGGCAATGCCATATTCGGCAAGAAGTGTCACCATATCGCTGTGATGAACACCTTCAAAATCAAAGGCTAACAGACTTGAATCCTGAACGCGAAACGACCGGAATCCCGGGCGCTTTTTGAGTTCTTCTTCCGCAAGGGTTGCCAGTCCGCGGCTCCAGCTTTCAGCCTGGACGATGTCCGTTTCGCCAAGCCACTCCAGCGCCGCGCTTAGCCCAATAACCCCCGCCACATTGGGGGTGCCAGCTTCCAGTCGGTAAGGAATGTCCTGAGTTTTAAAGCCATCGAACGTGACTTCGGTAATCATTTTGCCGCCGCCAAGCCACGGTGTCATCTGCGCCAGCAGCTCAGGTTTGCCATACAGGGCGCCAATGCCGGTCGGCCCGTAGAGTTTGTGCCCTGAAAATGCATAGAAATCGATATCGAGTTTTTGTACGTCTGCCGGAAAGTGCACAACACCCTGCGCACCATCAACCATGACCACCATGCCGCTGGCATGGGCGGTGGTAATGGCACGCGCTAAATCCGGGCAGCCACCGGTGACATTAGACATCTGCCCCAGCGCCAGGATCCGGCTGCGGGCGGTGATAAGCTCGGGCAAACGAGCCACATCGGGCAGATTATCGGCACCCAGCGGCAGCCTGATGACACGTGCCCCGGTTTGCCCGGCAACCATCAACCAGGGAACCAGGTTGGCATGGTGTTCAGCTTCACTGACGATAATCTCGTCGCCGGGTTGCAGGAGCGGTCTGGCGTAACACTGGGCAACCATGTTTATGGCTTCTGTGGTTCCGCGCGTCCAGACGATATTTTTACTGCTTTCGGCATTCAGCAGGCGCGCTACCTGATCGCGGGCGGCTTCATAGCGCGCGGTTAAGCGTTGTGCTTCGGCAAACTGACTGCGGTGGACGTTACCGGCACTCAGGCTATAGAACTGCTCTGTTGCCTCGATAACCGCCAGTGGTTTGAGCGCGGTTGCAGCACTATCAAGGTAAACACCGGCATCGGCCAGCGCCGGAAACTGTTCGCGAAAATGTGCGGGACTGAAAGCGTTCATGGAATTCCTCATTTCTGTCCTTAGATCGTCGCGCAAATTTGGCGGCAGGGCAAGGTCGTTAAAGGAAACGCAGGGGGGAGAAACTTGGGAGGTAAAAAATGGACAAAAAAAAGCACCGCAAATCGGCGGTGCTACATTAATCACTATGGACAGACAGGGTAAATGTACAGGAAGTGAAAAATTGGTAGCGTTGCTACCGTGGTCTGAATCGCAGACCAATTGCAAACACAACAACACAACATCACAACCGTAAGCCAAAAGCCTTTTAGAACACGCATTCCAAAAAAAGCTTTTCGTTCCGGCTCAGGAAGTGCCGCCACTATAGGTATTTGCTGGTAGTTCCTCAACGGACAAATTATAATGTCTCAGATAAAAAAAACTAATAGGTTAAACGTTGTTTCCTATATGTTAAATCTTGTTAACATCTAAGCCAGATAACCATGTCGAAGCGATTACCACCCCTTAATGCATTACGTGTTTTTGATGCAGCAGCACGTCATCTGAGTTTCACCCGCGCAGCAGATGAGCTTTTTGTGACACAGGCCGCAGTAAGTCACCAAATCAAGTCTCTGGAGGATTTCCTGGGGCTTAAGTTGTTTCGTCGTCGCAACCGTTCGTTGCTTCTGACGGAAGAGGGGCAGAGCTATTTTCAGGATATTAAAGAGATTTTCTCCCAGCTCACCGAGGCCACGCGCAAGCTACAGGCACGCAGCGCTAAAGGCGCGCTAACCGTAAGCTTATTGCCCAGTTTTGCGATTCAATGGCTGGTGCCCAGACTCTCAAGCTTTAACTCAGCTTATCCGGGAATTGATGTCCGAATCCAGGCTGTAGACCGTCAGGAAGAGAAACTGGCGGATGATGTCGATGTGGCGATTTTTTATGGCCGTGGCAACTGGCCGGGTTTACGCGTCGAGAAATTATACGCAGAATATCTGCTTCCGGTCTGTTCCCCGATTTTACTTACCGGCGATAAAGCATTGAAAACGCCATCAGATTTGGCGCTACACACCCTTTTACACGATGCTTCTCGTCGGGACTGGCAAACTTATACCCGCCAGCTAGGTCTTAATCATATAAACGTGCAGCAAGGCCCCATTTTTAGCCACAGTGCGATGGTGTTACAGGCTGCGATTCACGGGCAGGGTGTGGCATTGGCAAACAACGTCATGTCTCAGTCCGAAATTGAGGCAGGCCGTCTGGTGTGCCCTTTTAATGATGTTCTGGTCAGCAAGAATGCGTTTTATCTGGTTTGCCATGACAGCCAGGCAGAACTGGGTAAAATAGCCGCCTTCCGGCAGTGGATCCTGGCGAAAGCGGCGAGCGAGCAAGAAAAATTCCGCTTCAGATATGAACAATAACTTTTTGTGTGCAGGGCACGCATAACTTTAGGACCGAAACATGACCAGCCGATTCATGCTGATTTTTGCCGCGGTGAGTGGCTTTATTTTTGTCGCACTGGGCGCCTTTGGTGCGCATGTGTTAAGCAAATCCCTGGGGGTTGTGGAAATGGGCTGGATCCAGACCGGCCTCGAATATCAGGCGTTCCACACGCTGGCTATCTTCGGACTGGCCGTGGCGATGCAGCGTCGTATTAGTATCTGGTTTTACTGGAGCAGCGTCTTCCTGGCGCTGGGTACGGTGCTGTTCAGTGGCAGCCTGTATTGCCTGGCGCTCTCGCATTTGCGCCTGTGGGCGTTTGTTACACCTGTCGGCGGCGTAAGCTTCCTGGCCGGTTGGGTATTAATGTTTATCGGAGCTATCCGTCTGAAACGCAAGGGCGTTGTTCATGAATAAGGTTGTTTTATATTGTCGCCCGGGGTTTGAGAAAGAGTGCGCCGCGGAAATTACTGATAAGGCTGCACGCCGCGAAGTGTTCGGTTTTGCTCGCGTTAAAGAGAACGCGGGCTACGTGGTGTTTGAATGTTATCAGCCTGAGGATGCCGATAAGCTGGCACGTGAGTTGCCGTTCAGTTCGCTTATTTTTGCACGTCAGATGTTTGTTGCGGGAGAACTGCTGAAAGATCTTCCGCCTGAAGACCGCATTACACCTGTTGTGGGCATGTTGCAGGGCGTAGTCGAGAAGGGCGGCGACCTGCGCGTTGAGGTGGCAGACACTAACGAAAGCAAAGAGCTGATGAAGTTCTGCCGCAAGTTCACCGTTCCGCTGCGCGCTGCACTTCGCGAGGCCGGGATCCTGACAAACTACGAGACGCCGAAACGCCCGGTGGTGCATATCTTCTTTATTGCACCGGGCTGTTGTTATACGGGGTATTCCTACACCAATAATAACTCGCCGTTCTTTATGGGCATCCCGCGCCTGAGGTTCCCGTCCGACGCCCCAAGCCGTTCGACGCTGAAACTGGAAGAGGCGTTTCACGTCTTTATTCCAGCGGATGAGTGGGACGAACGTCTGGCAAACGGGATGTACGCCGTCGATCTCGGTGCGTGCCCGGGTGGCTGGACCTATCAGCTGGTGAAACGCAACATGTGGGTTTCTTCTGTCGATAATGGCCCTATGGCGCAAAGCCTGATGGATACCGGGCAGGTGACCTGGCTGCGCGAAGACGGTTTCCGTTATCGTCCAACCCGTAACAACATCTCCTGGATGGTGTGCGATATGGTAGAGAAGCCAGCGAAAGTTGCTGCGCTGATGGCATCCTGGCTGGTGAACGGCTGGTGTCGTGAAACGATTTTTAACCTCAAATTGCCGATGAAAAAGCGCTATGAGGAAGTTTCTCAGAACCTGGCGTACATTCAGGAGCAGATGGATGAACACGGTATTAACGTGGTCATCCAGGCGCGTCAGCTTTATCACGACCGCGAAGAGGTGACGGTGCACATTCGTCGCTGGTGGGCGGCTGTGGGCGGGCGTCGCGACGAGCGATAGTCCCCTCATCCTAACCCTCTCCCCATTGGGGAGAGGGTATTAACTGCGCTCTAACCGCAGTTGCTGCAAATTCCCGTCCAGCTGCAAATCCGTCTGTAATGTCGCCACATCCCGGCAAATAAATGCCATCTCTTTATGCGCTTCCAGCTTCTTACGCCATTTTTCTGGTACGTCTTCCAGTCGGGCATAAATCCCCTCCAGACTCTGAAAATCATTCAGGAGTTGAGCGGCACTCTTTGGCCCGATACCGGCAACACCGGGCACCTTCGAGCTGCTGATCCCCGCCAGGCCCCAGTAATCAGGAAGTTGTTCAGGCGAGACGCCAAACTCGCTGGTGATAAACGGTGCATCAAGCCAGCGCTTTTGAAAGTAATCACGAATGCGGATCGTGGGGGAGAGCAACTGACAGTAGCCTTTGTCAGTTGAGACAATTGTCGCCTGATGTCCGGCGCTTGCGACCTTTACCGCAAGCGTTGCCGCCAGGTCGTCTGCTTCACAGCCCTCAGCGCCCCAGCAAGGGACGCCACGCTGTTCAAAGGCGGCGCGGATTGCGGGCATTTCGGCGTGCAGATCGTCCGGCATCGGCGCACGCCCGGCTTTGTAGTCGGGCAGTCGTTGGTGGCGCCAGCCCGTATTTCGGGCTTCGTCGTCAAATACCGCAACCACATGGGTTGGCTCACTGTGGCGGATAAGCTGCTCCATAGCGTGCAGACAGGTGTCTTTACAGGGGGTGCCCTGCACCGCATGGATACGGCGAATCAGGTTAAGTGCGTCGACGATAAGCAAATGAACAGCCACAGATAATCTCCCTTAAATCTACTGAGTAAAGGGTAACACTGTCGGCAGGATGAAACGAATAGTGCGGGGGAAAACAGGAAGAAGCCTCGCAAAACGAGGCTTCTTAAGCGGTTTAATCGCAGGTCACGATCTTCATCGCCAGGCCACCGCGAGAGGTTTCACGGTATTTGGCGTTCATATCTTTACCTGTCTCGTACATGGTTTCGATAACTTTATCGAGACACACGCGCGGCTCGCTGGTACGACGCAGCGCCATTCGTGCCGCATTGACTGCCTTAACAGAAGCAATCGCGTTACGCTCGATGCACGGCACCTGAACTTGCCCGGCGACAGGATCACAGGTCAGACCCAGGTTGTGCTCCATGCCGATTTCGGCGGCGATGCACACCTGAGTCGGGCTCGCGCCCAGTAGTTCAGCCAGGCCCGCAGCCGCCATTGAACAGGCCACACCGACTTCACCCTGACAGCCCACTTCCGCACCGGAAATAGAGGCGTTCATCTTATAGAGCGAGCCGATGGCACTGGCAACCAGCATGTAGCGCGCCAGAGAGTTGGCGTTTACTTCACGGATAAATTTGTCGTAGTAGGCCAGTACGGCTGGAACAATACCGCACGCACCGTTAGTCGGTGCCGTGACCACGCGGCCACCTGCGGCGTTCTCTTCGTTTACCGCCAGCGCGAACATGTTGATCCAGTCGACAACGGCCATTGGGTCAGTGGTGGTTTTGTCGGTGCTGACCAGCATCCGGCGCAGTGCTGCCGCACGGCGCGGTACACGCAGTTTGCCTGGCAGAACGCCTTCGGTGGTGATCCCGCGCTCGATACCGCCGCGCATCACTTCCCAGACGTTCGCGAAGTGTTGCTCCAGCTCTTCTTTGCTGTGCAGCGCCAGTTCGTTTTTCATCATCAGGCCAGAGAGCGACAGACCTGTCTCCTGGCAGTGGCGCTGTAAATCTGCTGCATTTTTGTATGGATACGGCACTTCAACAGCAGAATTGTTGGTCTGGCCAAAATGGTCTTCGTCGACGATGAAACCGCCGCCGATGGAGTAATAGGTCTGGCTATAGACGGCGTTATCGCTGGCCAGTGCGGTAATTCGCATCCCGTTTTCGTGCCGGGAGAGATTGTCGGCATGGAAGTTCATGCACCGATCAACCGGGAATTCCACTTCGTGCTCGCCGTTCGCCAGCAGCAAACGACCGTGAGTATTTACGTCCTGGATGAAACCAGGGATCGCGTCAATATCAACGGTATCCGGCAGGTTTCCCGCCAGACCCATGATGATGGCGATATCGGTATGGTGGCCTTTACCCGTCAGGGAAAGGGAACCGTATACATCGACAACCACGCGGGTTACGTCGTGCAAAATGCCGCGTGCAATCAAGTCATCCGTGAATTGTTTACCGGCTTTCATTGGTCCGACGGTGTGAGAGCTGGAAGGACCAATACCGATTTTGAAGATATCGAATACGCTAATCATGATGCGTCCATTGCTATCAGTCAGGAGGGAGGAGTGCGCCGCCCGAAGGCGGCGCGGGAGATAATCAGAACATGGTGTACAGGGAATAGAAGATCGCAGAGATAGCGATAAGTCCCATGATGACAACGAAGATGTTGCTGACCTGGCCGCTGTACTTACGCATAGCAGGTACTTTCTGAATTGCATACATCGGCATCAGGAACAGAATCATCGCGATAACCGGGCCACCCAGGGTTTCAATCATGCCCAGAATGCTTGGGTTCAGCGTGGCAACAGCCCAGGTGCTCAGCAGCATGAACAGAGCAGTCATTTTGTTCAGTTTGTTGATTTCAATGCTCTTGCCTTTACCGCGCAGAGATTTAATCACCATGCCGTTGAAACCTTCACGTGCGCCCAGATAGTGGCCCAGGAAGGATTTGGTGATAGCGATAATCGCGATGATTGGCGCCATCCAGGCGATAACCGGTGCGTTAAAGTGGTTAGCCAGGTAAGACAGGATCGTAATGTTCTGCTCTTTCGCTGCCGCCAGGTCGGCTGGAGACAGGCTCAGTACGCAGCTAAATACGAAGAACATCACGGTCAGAACCATCATTACGTGAGCGCGAGCCAGGATGCTGGAGCATTTCTTCTCTGCACCATTGCCGTACTCTTCACGCTTCGCCACGGCGAAGGAGGAGATGATTGGCGAGTGGTTGAACGAGAACACCATCACAGGGATGGCCAGCCACAGGGTCATTAGCAGGCCGTTGCCGGTCGCGGATGCACTGCTCAGTGACAGGGTTTCCAGAGCCGCACCGTTCCACTGTGGGATCAGGTAGCAGGCCAGCACCATCAGGGCAATCACAAACGGGAACACCAGAATGCTCATCGCTTTAACAATCATCTGCTCACCGAAACGCACGATGGTCATCATGCCAACGATCAGAATCAGCGACAGAATGGCACGCGGTGGCGGCGTCAGGTGCAACTGGTGCGTCATGAAGCTTTCAACGGTGTTGGTGATTGCCACGCTATACACCAGCAGAATTGGGTAAATCGCGAAGAAGTAGAGCAGGGTAATCAGTTTGCCTGCGCCAATACCGAAGTGCTCTTCAACCACTTCAGTGATGTCTTCACCCGGATTTTTACCGGACAGCACAAAACGGGTCAGACCGCGGTGTGCGAAGAAGGTCATCGGGAAAGCGATGATGGCCATGATGATAAGCGGGATCAGACCGCCGACACCTGCGTTGATAGGAAGGAACAGTACACCAGCGCCGATTGCTGTGCCGTAAAGGCCAAGCATCCACATGGTATCCGTTTTGCGCCAACCACTTCGGGATTCAATCGAAGCAACGGTGCTGGTTTGAGTGGTTTCCATCTGTATCTCCTGGAGGAAGCGAATTGTCAGGTTTTTAGTCAAATCCGATGAAAAAGTGCCTGACGGTAATATGAAATTCGTTCAGTGACGGTTTTTTAATAATTTTTGCCCGTAACTATTGGCGGGCGGAAAGATACATTCTAGTTATGAATCTATCAGTGATCCTGATCCCAAATGCAATAATCCACTTTTGATATGGATATCTTTAGACCATTTATCTGTTAAAAAAACATCAAAGAGAATTTACGGGCGCGAAGGCTACCATTAACAACATGCAGCCTGAAAGACTGACCAGTGAGTTAGGAGTCTTACGCTGTAAAGAAGAGGCTTTTTAGTGTTTTCTGACGAGTAATTTTGATTAAGGCTGATAATTTACGGTCTGAAAATCGAGGTAATCGTTTGCGTGAAGTTAGATTATGTAAATCACATAAGAGATAAGTATGAGTTGTAACGGTAATAAAAAAAGCCGGATAGCGCTTCAGCACTATCCGGCTTGATGGACGTCACTTGCGGGAGTTACGTGCAAATCTCGTAGCAAGGAATGTAGGCTGAACCCGGCAGCTTCATGCGGTGTTGAGCGACAAAGCCCTGTAGCATGTCATCCATGCGGCGCATCATCTCGGGGTCACCGTGTATCTTATAAGGGCCAAACTCTTCGATAGCGCGGATCCCCATCTCTTTGACGTTACCCGCAACGATACCGGAGAAGGCGCGTCGTAAATCGGCCGCCAGAACTTCAACCGGCTGATCCGGGTACAGTTTCAGGTTGGCCATATTCTCGTGAGAAGGTTCGAACGGGATTTGCAGCTCCGGCGCAATACGGATTGACCAGTTGAAGCTGTAAGCATCACCGGTATCGCGACGGTTCTCTTTGACCAGCGGCATGGCTTTCTTCATCTGACGCGCTACTTCCGCCGCATCATCAATGATAATGCGATAGTGACGGCGCGCAGATTCACCGAGCGTATGTACGATAAACTCATCCAGAACGCGGAAGTAGTCAGCGCTCTCTTTTGGCCCGGTCAGGATCAACGGCAATACCTGATCTTTGTTGGCCGGGTTCATCAGAATCCCCAGCAGATAAAGCAGCTCTTCCGCCGTACCCACACCACCAGGGAAGATGATTATCCCGTGGGCGATACGGACAAACGCCTCAAGACGTTTTTCGATATCCGGCATGATAATCAGCTCATTGACCAGCGGGTTCGGTGGCTCGGCCGCAATGATGGACGGCTCGGTCATCCCGATAAAGCGCCCCTCTTTATAGCGTTGTTGCGCATGGCCGACTGCCGCCCCCTTCATTGGCGCTTCCATGGCACCCGGGCCGCAACCGGTACAGATGTTCAGCTCACGCAGGCCGAGCTGGTTCCCCACCCGACGGGCGTAGAGGTATTCGGTTTCGTTAATCGAGTGACCGCCCCAGCAAACGACCATATTCGGTGCTTCACCCACGTGCAGGGCACGGGCGTTACGCAGGATAGAGAAGACCAGGTTAGTGATGTGAACAGAGCTTTCCAGGTCGAGATGCTGGAAACGGCCCGCGTTGTGGATTTGCCCGTTAACAAACAGGATATCGCGCAACACCGCGAACAGGTTTGCCTGGAGTGAGCGAATAATTCGCCCGTCGACAAAGGCCTCTTCCGGTGGATTGATGACTTCAAGTTTTACACCGCGCTCACGGCGCAGCACGTTGATATCAAAGCTTTCGAAACGGGACAGCAGTTCTTTACTGTTGTCTGTCAGGCTTCCGGAGTTCAGTACGGCAAGAGAACAATTACGAAACAGTTGATAAAGATCGCTACTGGCCGTGCGTTTAAGCATGTCCACTTCCAGCTGCGACAACATATCCATTGAGCCAAGTGGGCTAATATGTGTAATCAAGTGAGCTCCTTACGGGACGATTATCGTCTTTCCCTGTTGATTACAATAGCCCTGGCTTATGAGGTTTCACAACAGTTTGGGCGGAATACCGCCCGCATATTGTGAAAATATTTATATTACTGACGCACCAGACGACCGGTCGCAGGCACAAAATCGGTATTGGTGCGCCACGGGTTAATGTCCAGGCCGCCACGGCGGGTATAGCGGGCATAAACGCTCAGCTTCTCGGGCTGACAGAAACGCTGAATGTCATTGAAGATGCGTTCTACGCACTGCTCGTGGAATTCGTTGTGATGGCGGAATGACACCAGGTAGCGCAGCAGCTTTTCCCGGTCGATCTTCGGCCCGCGATACTGGATCTGCACCGATCCCCAGTCTGGCTGATGGGTTATCAGGCAGTTGGATTTCAGCAGATGGCTGACCAGCGTCTCTTCCACGACTTTGCCACCGGCTGCGTTTTCCAGGTAGTCGGTGCTGAACTCATAGTTATCAATCTCAATATCCTGTTCGTCGATACAGGTTCCATTGAAGTGGGCAACAGGCTGGCCTTCCAGCTCATGCAGACGATACAACGATACTGTGACGTCGCCTTTCGCGCAGGCACGTAAATCGCGCTCCAGGGTGTGCAGCACATCTTCCCAGCTGTCGAATCGGGTCTGGTTAAAGCTGTTGAGGTACAGCTTGAAGCTTTTGGACTCCACCAGATTAAGGCTGGCGTAATCCAGCTCCACATGGCCTACGGCCACCTGTGGCAGGCCGCGCGCATTCAGCCAGGAGAGTTCGTACAGTGTCCAGATATCACCACCCACAAATGGCAGTGCATCGGCGTGCAGTCCAAGCGGATCGCGGTTCAAACTGCGCGGCACACCCTGCAACAGGGTTGCATCGTAGGTGTCGCGGTAATCGGTCGATTTCCCCAGCGTTAAGCCCGTTAACGCCTGATGATTTTCGTAAGACATGTTTCATTGCCACTTTGCAGGTACACTTAAGGGCTGAGTTTATCCTGTCTTACGAGAAGAGAGAAATCGGTGGATATCGAAACTGCAAATGCCCTGACCACATTTACAACTCGCTACTGCGAAGCATGGCAAGAAGCGAAAGGGACGTGGCCGCAAAGCGCTGACTTATATGGCATTCCTTCACCATGCGTCATCTCGACTCTGGACGATTGCGTTATCTGGCAACCGAAGCCGTTCACCGGGGAACCCAATGTAAATGCGGTTGAACGCGCAATGGACCTTGTGATACAACCTGCGCTTCATGCGTTTTATACCCTGCAATTCGCTGGGGATATGAATGCCCGCTTTGCCGGCTTACCGCTGACACTGTTACAGACGTGGAGCGAAGATGATTTGCAACGTGTTCAGGAGAACCTGATTGGTCATCTGGTCACGCAAAAGCGCCTTAAACTTTCTCCGACCCTTTTTATAGCCACGCTCGACAGTGAACTGGACGTTATCTCCGTCTGCAATCTGTCTGGTGAAGTGATTAAAGAGACTCTCGGCACCCGCAATCGCGACGTTCTCGCCCCTTCACTTGCGGATTTCCTTACCCGGCTTGAGCCTCTCCTGTAATCCATCATGCTATAGCGCGTGTGAGAGATCTCTTACAAGGTTTGTGAGAGATCGGCGCGTCGTTAAGTTAAATCCCATCCACCTTTTGCTATTAACTTCATTATTTTCAATTGGATAGTGAATTTGTTGTGTTGAGATGAGTCTTACAGCGCTTACAGAGTGGGTTGTAAGACGAAGCGGAATAGCGGATTCTATCTCTGTCGACAGGACGCCGACACGAGAAACGAACATCAGGATGATGGCGTTTCTCACGCAGGACACGTCAGGATGGCGCTTCAGGAAGGCTTCAGGATGAAGCAAAAGGATCACGCAGGACGCGTAAAGGACACCTCCAGGAAGGAGAATGAGAACCGGCCAGGATGGGCGGTGGGTCAGGAATACCAGGACGTTTCAGGATGAAACATTCACGTCAGGATGATGTGAGAAGGATGCAAAGGTTTACGGATGACCAGGCCTTCGGGCTTCAGGAAAAGTTGTCACGGATGAGCAGGGAGCACGAATTGTAGCTGGAATGCTGCGAAACGAACCGGGAGCACTGTTTATACAGTGCTCCCTTTTTTTATTTCCCCCTTCGGCAGTGTTATGCTTCGCGCCATTGTGTTTTTCGGTCGAGGTTTTCATGACGCGTCACGACAACGTGCGTGCCCAACTGCACGCCATCGAAGCAGTATTACGTCAGCATCAGCTCTGGCAGGCGGTATCTCCGCAGCCGGAAGCATTCTCTAGTACACAGCCTTTCTGCCTGGATACGCTTGAACCTTTTGAGTGGCTGCAATGGGTCCTTATCCCGCGTATGCACGCGTTGCTGGACGGGGGGCATCCGCTCCCTCAGGCTTTTGCCGTGTCGCCGTATTATGAAATGGCGCTGGATGCCGCACATCCGGCGCGCGAAATACTCCTGATTGAGCTGGAACGTCTGGATACGCTGTTTGCAGGTGATGATGAATGACGCTTGAAATCCTGTACCAGGATGAATGGCTGGTGGCGGTTAATAAACCTTCAGGCTGGCTGGTTCACCGTAGCTGGCTCGATCGCGACGAAAAAGTGGTGGTGATGCAGACCGTGCGTGATCAGATTGGTCAACATGTGTTTACCGCGCATCGCCTGGACAGGCCGACATCCGGCGTATTGCTGATGGGGCTTTCCAGCGAGGCAGGGCGCCTGCTGTCACAGCAGTTTGAGCAGCATCAGATCCAGAAACGTTACCATGCGATTGTACGTGGCTGGCTGACAGATGCCGCCCGGCTGGATTATCCGCTGGTGGAAGAACTGGATAAAATTGCCGATAAATTTGCCCGCGATGACAAAGGTCCGCAACCTGCGGTGACGGATTATCGCGGCATGGCGACCACGGAAATGCCAGTGGCCACCAGCAAGTTTCCGACCACGCGATACAGCCTGGTTGAGCTTTTGCCCAAAACCGGGCGCAAACACCAGTTGCGTCGCCATCTTGCGCATCTGCGCCATCCGATTATCGGCGACAGTAAGCACGGTGATTTGCGCCAGAACCGCAGCGCGGCCGAACATTTTGGCTGCCATCGTCTGATGCTGCACGCAAGCGAACTGAGCCTTACGCACCCGTTTACCGGCAAACCGCTGACAATACATGCGGGGCTGGACGACGTCTGGATGCAGGCATTGTCACAGTTTGGCTGGATGGGGCAACTCCCCGAAAATGAAAGGGTTGAGTTTGTTTCAGGCAGCGTTCAGGATGAACAGCAATAGCAAAAATTAACGGAGCAACACATGGCTGAAGTCGGCATTTTTGTTGGCACGATGTACGGTAATTCACTGCTGGTGGCGGAAGAAGCCGAAGCGATCCTCACAAACCAGGGCCATAAGGCCACCGTGTATGAAGACCCGGGGCTGGACGACTGGAAAAAGTACCAGGACAAATACATCCTGGTGGTGACCTCGACCACCGGACAGGGCGATCTGCCGGACAGTATCGTACCGCTTTTCCAGGGAATTAAAGACCAGCTTGGCTATCAGCCTGACGTTCACTACGGCATCATTGCCCTGGGGGACAGCTCCTATGCCAATTTCTGTGGCGGTGGCAAGCAGTTCGATGCCCTGTTGCAGGAACAAAGCGCTCAGCGCGTGGGTGAAATGCTGCTGATTGATGCCGGTGAACATCCTGAACCGGAAAGCGAATCAAACCCGTGGGTTGAACACTGGGCGACACTGCTAAAATAGTTTTGTAGTTTGTAGGCCGGGTCAGGCGAAGCCGCCACCCGGCGAGACCTACCTCTCAAAATCCTCATTTCCGTGAAGTACCTTCCAGTGGTTTGGGCTTATGCCACAAACAACCTCTTACCATGCCGTCAATGTTGTGTTCATGCACGGTGAGGTAACGCATCACTCCTTCATATACTTTCCCCGTCAGTTACTAAAAGGCAGGGCTTCACTATAAAACAGCGTTAAGCCGTACCAAAACTGCTAAACACTAACCTCATTCTGATTACCCTACAGGTACTGTACAGAATGAACCGGCGAAAGCCAGGATTCAGGAGTGCAACTATGAGTACATTAAGCCAGGCTGCCAGCAGCGCTGAGAAGCGCACTAATGCTCGCTACTGGATTGTGGTGATGTTGTTTATCGTCACGTCCTTTAACTATGGTGACCGCGCCACGCTGTCGATTGCCGGGTCGGAAATGGCAAAAGATATCGGGCTTGATCCGGTTGGCATGGGTTACGTTTTCTCTGCATTTTCATGGGCCTATGTTATAGGTCAGATCCCGGGCGGCTGGTTGCTTGATCGCTTTGGCTCCAAACGTGTCTATTTCTGGTCCATCTTTATCTGGTCGATGTTTACCCTGTTGCAGGGTTTCGTCGATATCTTCAGCGGCTTTGGCATTATCGTTGCGCTCTTCACCCTGCGGTTCCTGGTAGGGTTAGCAGAAGCACCTTCCTTCCCCGGTAACAGCCGTATAGTGGCGGCCTGGTTCCCGGCGCAGGAGAGGGGAACGGCGGTGGCAATTTTTAACTCCGCACAGTACTTCGCCACGGTTATTTTCGCCCCGATTATGGGCTGGTTGACGCAGGAGGTGGGCTGGTCGCACGTCTTCTTCTTTATGGGTGGGCTTGGGATCATCATCAGTATCATCTGGATGAAAGTGATCCATGAACCAAACCAGCATCCTGGCGTGAACAAGAAAGAGCTGGAGTACATTGCCGAAGGCGGTGCGCTGATCAACATGGATCAGCAGAAAACTAAAACAAAAGTGCCGTTCAGCCAGAAGTGGGGGCAGATCAAACAGCTGGTCGGCTCTCGCATGATGATCGGCATCTATCTGGGCCAGTACTGTATCAACGCCTTAACGTACTTCTTCATCACCTGGTTCCCGGTTTATCTGGTGCAGGCTCGTGGGATGACCATCCTCAAAGCGGGTTTTGTTGCCTCAATTCCGGCGGTCTGTGGATTTGTGGGGGGCGTGCTGGGGGGCGTGATTTCTGAC
Source organism: Enterobacter sp. Li2LvB3 (assembly GCF_056156645.1). Lineage (NCBI taxonomy): Bacteria > Pseudomonadati > Pseudomonadota > Gammaproteobacteria > Enterobacterales > Enterobacteriaceae > Enterobacter > Enterobacter sp. Li2LvB3. The sequence continues at coordinate 17,577 of NZ_JBSICG010000037.1, forward strand.
TGGCTGATGCGTCGTACCGGCTCTCTGAATATCGCCCGTAAAACGCCAATCGTACTCGGCATGTTGCTCTCGATGACTATGGTGTTCTGTAACTACGTGAGTGCGGAATGGATGATTATCGGCTTTATGGCGATGGCGTTCTTTGGTAAAGGCATCGGTGCGCTGGGCTGGGCGGTGATGGCAGATACTGCGCCAAAAGAGATCAGCGGCCTGAGTGGTGGTCTGTTCAACATGTTCGGCAACATTTCCGGCATTGTCACCCCAATCGCTATTGGTTACATCGTCGGTACCACTGGCTCCTTTAACGGTGCGCTGATTTACGTGGGTGTCCATGCGCTGGTCGCTGTACTGAGCTACCTGGTGCTGGTGGGTGATATCAAACGTATCGAACTGAAACCTGCTGCGGAGCGTGGGTGATGACAACGCAATCAAGCCCAATCGTCACTGAAATGAAGGTCATCCCGGTGGCCGGGCAAGACAGTATGCTGCTCAACATCGGCGGCGCGCATAATGCCTGGTTTACCCGCAACATTGTGGTGCTAACCGACAGTGCCGGTAATACAGGTGTAGGTGAAGCGCCGGGTGGTGAGGTGATTTACCAGACGCTGGTCGATGCGATCCCACAGGTTGTAGGCCAGGAAGTGGCCCGTCTGAACAAAGTGGTTCAACAAGTACATAAGGGCAACCAGTCTGCTGATTTTGATACCTTCGGCAAGGGTGCCTGGACGTTTGAACTGCGTGTGAATGCGGTTGCCGCACTGGAAGCCGCGCTTCTGGACCTGCTGGGCAAGGCACTGAATGTCCCGGTGTGTGAACTATTAGGGCCAGGCAAGCAGCGCGATGCGGTAACGGTTCTGGGTTATCTGTTTTATGTCGGCGACAGAAACAAAACGGACCTGCCTTATCTGGCGTCTTCGCCGGGCAACCATGAGTGGTATCACCTGCGCCATCAGGAAGCGCTTTCCAGTGAGGCGGTGGTTCGCCTGGCTGAAGCGGCGCAGGATCGCTACGGGTTTAAAGATTTCAAACTGAAAGGTGGCGTGTTGCCGGGCGAGCAAGAGATTGAAAGCGCTCGTGCCCTGAAAAAGCGCTTCCCGGATGCTCGTATCACCGTTGATCCGAACGGCGCGTGGCTGCTCGATGAAGCTATCGCCTTGTGCAAAGGCCTGGGTGACGTGCTGACCTACGCGGAAGATCCGTGCGGCGCTGAACAGGGTTTCTCCGGCCGTGAAGTGATGGCGGAATTCCGTCGTGCTACCGGGTTGCCGGTGGCGACCAACATGATTGCGACCAACTGGCGCGAAATGGGTCATGCGGTCATGCTGAATTCAGTTGATATTCCGCTGGCCGATCCGCATTTCTGGACGCTCTCAGGCGCGGTGCGGGTTGCGCAGCTTTGCGATGACTGGGGCCTGACATGGGGTTGCCACTCTAACAACCATTTCGATATTTCGCTGGCGATGTTTACCCATGTGGGTGCAGCGGCTCCGGGCAACCCGACCGCTATTGATACCCACTGGATCTGGCAGGAGGGCGAAGCCCGTCTGACGAAAAACCCGCTGGAAATCAAAAACGGCAAAATCGCTGTACCCGATGCGCCAGGGTTGGGTGTGGAGCTTGACTGGGATCAGATCCACAAAGCACATGAGGCGTATAAAAAACTGCCGGGTGGTGCGCGTAATGACGCAGGCCCAATGCAATACCTTATCCCTGGCTGGACATTTGACCGCAAACGCCCTGTTTTTGGACGTCACAAATAAAAGGATTGAACGATGAGCACATTTTCTACCCCTGTAGTTACCTCCATGCAGATCATTCCGGTTGCGGGTTATGACAGCATGTTGATGAACCTGAGTGGCGCACATGCCCCATTCTTTACCCGTAATATCGTGATTATTAAAGACAACTCCGGCCACACCGGGGTGGGCGAAATTCCAGGCGGTGAGAAGATCCGTAAGACGCTGGAAGATGCAATCCCTCTGGTCGTGGGCAAAACCCTTGGTGAGTATAAAAACGTCCTGAATGCGGTGCGTAGCACCTTCGCCGATCGGGATGCTGGTGGGCGTGGTCTGCAAACCTTCGATCTGCGCACCACCATTCACGTTGTCACGGGTATCGAAGCTGCGATGCTGGATCTGCTTGGTCAGCATCTTGGCGTGAACGTAGCGTCGCTGCTGGGTGAGGGGCAACAGCGTAGCGAAGTAGAAATGCTCGGCTATCTGTTCTTTGTCGGTAACCGTAAGCTGACGCCACTGCCGTACCAGAGCCAGCCGGATGAAAAATGCGACTGGTATCGCATCCGCCATGATGAAGCGATGACCCCGGATGCGGTTGTGCGTCTGGCAGAAGCCGCTTACGAAAAATATGGCTTCAACGATTTCAAACTGAAAGGCGGCGTACTGGCGGGCGAGGAAGAGGCAGAAGCCATTTCTGCCCTGGCGAAACGCTTCCCACAGGCGCGTGTAACGCTGGATCCAAACGGCGCATGGTCGCTCGATGAAGCCATCAACATTGGCAAACAGCTGAAAGGCGTGCTGGCCTATGCAGAAGACCCATGCGGCGCTGAGCAAGGCTTCTCCGGCCGTGAAGTGATGGCGGAATTCCGCCGCGCCACCGGCTTGCCAACGGCAACCAACATGATTGCGACCGACTGGCGTCAGATGGGGCATACGCTCTCTCTGCAATCTGTCGATATTCCGCTGGCTGACCCGCACTTCTGGACGATGCAGGGCTCTGTGCGCGTCGCGCAGATGTGTCATGAGTTTGGCCTGACCTGGGGCTCACACTCCAATAACCACTTCGACGTGTCGCTGGCGATGTTTACCCATGTCGCCGCCGCCGCGCCGGGCAACATTACCGCTATCGATACCCACTGGATCTGGCAGGAAGGCAACCAGCGTCTGACCAAACAGCCGTTCGAAATCAAAGGCGGTATGGTGCAGGTGCCTTCAACGCCAGGTCTGGGCGTTGAGCTGGATATGGATCAAGTGATGAAGGCGCATGAGCTATACCAGAAGCATGGCCTGGGCGCGCGCGATGACGCAATCTCAATGCAGTATCTGATCCCGAACTGGACCTTCAACAACAAACGCCCTTGCATGGTGCGTTAAGCGTATTGCCGGTTCCTGCGGGAATCGGCATTTTCGACGACCTGGCGGGTGTATGCTTAACGTAGTTAACATGCGTAAGGATGGCTTATGAAAATAGTTATCGCACCGGACTCGTATAAGGAAAGTTTGAGTGCTCTTGAGGTTGCGACAGCGATAGAACAGGGTTTTCGCGAGATCTTCCCGTCGGCACAGTACGTCAAACTGCCGGTTGCAGATGGCGGTGAAGGCACCGTAGAGGCGATGGTTGCTGCCACCCGCGGGCGAATTGTTCACGTCCCCGTCACTGGCCCGTTGGGTGAACGCGTGGAAGGGTTCTATGGGTTATCCGGAGACGAACAAAGCGCATTTATCGAAATGGCGGCGGCAAGCGGCCTGGAGCTGGTCGCACCCTCTCAACGCAATCCATTAAAAACAACCTCCTGGGGAACCGGTGAACTCATCCGTCATGCGCTGGATGTGGGGGTTAAGCATATCATTATTGGTATTGGCGGCAGTGCAACCAATGACGGCGGTGCTGGCATGGTGCAGGCGCTGGGTGCCAGATTGCTTGATGCCGAGGGCCACGCCATTGGTCCTGGCGGCAGCGAGCTTGAGCGGCTGGCGAAAATAGACAGAAGCAGCCTGGACAGACGCCTTGCCGACTGCCGGATAGAAGTCGCCTGCGACGTCACGAATCCGTTAACGGGTGAAGAGGGCGCATCAGCGGTGTTTGGGCCACAGAAAGGCGCCACACCAGAGATGATCCTGATGCTGGATAACGCGCTTGCCCATTACGCGAAAGTGATCGCCCGGGATCTGGATATTGATGTCTTAAATCTGGCAGGCGGCGGTGCAGCTGGTGGCATGGGGGCTGCGTTGTACGCGTTTTGCGGCGCACAGCTGCGTCAGGGTATCGAGATTGTGACCGACGCGTTGCACCTTGATGAGCAGGTTGCTGATGCGGATCTGGTTATCACTGGTGAAGGGCGTATCGATAGCCAGACTATTCACGGCAAAGTTCCCGTTGGCGTGGCGAAGGTCGCTAAACGCTTTAACAAACCGGTTATCGGGATTGCGGGAAGCCTGACTGCGGATGTGGGGGTGGTTCATGAGCACGGCATCGACGCGGTGTTTAGCGTGATTTATACCATCTGCTCGCTGGAAGATGCGCTGGAAAATGCGGGTGAGAACGTCCGCCTGGCAGCAAGAAATATTGCGGCGGTACTGAAAGTGGGGCAGGGATTTTAACTGTGAGTGCACCTGTAGGCCCGGTAAGCGGTAGCGCCACCGGGCTTTTACGTTAGTTCCCCAGCATCTTCCTTGCTTCCCGCGTCACGTTATCCATCTCATCCAGCAGTTCCAGGAACTCAGGTTCAAGCTCTGATTCCGGTGTTCCGGCGCGCAGCTGTTGTTCCACCAGCTGACACAGGTTTTTCAGCCGCGGTACGCCACTGTAACCACAGCTGCCGTGGAGTTTGTGGATAGCTTCCAGCAGTTCTTCGGGATGTTCACCCACCAGTTGTTCTTCGATTTTGTTGCGAATTTCCGGCAAAAACGCCACCAGCATTTGCAGCATTTCGCGCGCCAAATCGGGTTTGCCCGCCGCCTGGCGTAGCGCCAGTTGCCAGTCGAACGTGGCGTTCTGATTGATCGTGCTCTCAACGGTTTCTGTGGATGGCGAGTAAGTTCCGCCTATACGACCCGGTTTATAGCGCAGCAGCAGGTTGTGAAGCTTCTCTTCATCGATAGGTTTTGCCAGATAATCATTCATTCCGGCGCTCAGTAATTTTTCTTTCTGGCCCGCCATCGCGTGCGCCGTGACGGCAATCACCGGGGTCTGCTGCTGGTGCGGAAGCTGGCGAATCAATTCACAGGCGCGAATACCGTCCATGCCCGGCATCTGAATATCCATCAGGATCAGATCGAACTGCATTTGTTTGGCCTGTTCGACCGCCTGGGCACCGCTGGTACAGAGTTCAACATGCTGAACCTGATCCCCCAGCAATACACCGATGAGCTTCAGGTTCGCTGGGTTATCGTCCACCGCCATGACGCTCATCGGCAGCTTCTGTTCATCATTAACCAGCGGCAGAGCGTGCTGGCTCAGGCGGCAGTATTCCGTCAACGCTGGCAGGAGTCGCGTGGCGGTGAGCGGTTTAAGCAGGCAGGCGGCCGCGCCGTCGTTTTTCAGCTCTTCGGCATTAATCTGGGCGTGGCACGGTAGCGCCAGCAGCAGGTAATCGGTCATCGACGCGGCTTTCGCCAGGCGCTCCTGCTGCATGGTCAGCTCGCCGGTAAAGGTGACCGGAATACCCATCAGCAGGATATCGTAATGCCCCACCGCCAGGGCGGAGAAGGTCGGGCTGTAGATTATCTCCAGCGGCGTAGAACTTAAAACGTCCAGCGTGCTCTGGGCCGCTGCGGCGTTAGGCTCAACATAGGCCAGACGCATCCCTTTCAGGCAGTCTGTGACCGGGCCATCCGTGAGGACGTTTGGATTGAGGTCCAGATTAATATGGAACCAGAAGGTCGAACCGCGGTTTGGCTGGCTATGGAAGGAGATATCCCCGCCCATCTCTTTCACCAGTTTTTGCGTAATAACCAGCCCAAGCCCCGTGCCGCCATGACGGCGGGAAATGCTGGCATCCGCCTGGCGGAAGGCCTGGAACAGGCGCGACTGGTCACGCTCCGGGATACCAATGCCCGTATCGCGGATCTGAACTTCAACCTGAACCTTATTGTTACTGATTGCGCGTTTTTCCACCAGAATATCGATGTTACCGCTTTCGGTGAATTTAATGGCGTTACCCACCAGGTTCGTGATCACCTGCTGCAAGCGCAGGGGATCGCCAATCACGTTATCCGGTACGTCATTCTTAATGTTGAGCGTTAACTCAAGACCCTTATCATGTGAGGAGTGGGCAAGAAGCGTTACCACTTCGTCCAGTGTGCTGCGCAGCGGGAAAGGAATGCTCTCCAGAATCAGTTTGCCTGCTTCCAGCTTGGAGAAGTCCAGCACGTCGTTAATGATCGCCAGCAGGTTGTTGGCAGAGCGCTCAATGGTGTGCAGGTGATCGCGTTGGGTCGGGTTCAGCTCGCTTTTCAGCGTCAGGCGGGTGAAGCCGATAACACCATTCAGCGGCGTACGCAGCTCGTGCGACATGTTCGCCAGGAACTCAGACTTGATACGCGCCGCTTCCTGAGCGCGTTTTTTCGCCAGATCCAACTCGACGTTCTGAATTTCCATCTGCTCCAGCGTTTCGCGCAGGTCGGAGGTCGCCTGGTCAACGTTATGCTGCATCTCTTCGTGATAGGCTGCCAGCGACATCGCCATCGAGTTGATGCCGTTTTTCAGCATATCTAACTCGCCCAGCATAAAACCTTCCACACGGCTGTCGAGCTGCCCGCGACGAATGCGATCGACGGTATTCACCATATTGCGGATAGGCCCGGTGACGTCGCGCATCAGGCGCCAGCCAAATATCAGCGCAATCCCGATACAGAACAGCATCATCACGCCAGAAATGAAGATTTCTTTGTACTGCTGTAGACGCACCGACTTGAGATCCAGCTCCAGCGCCACATATCCCAGCATATTGCTGCTGGATTTAGCGTCAGACATGGCGGATTCATCAGGCGAATAACTTTCAGAAATGATAGGCGTGCGCAGGATCATGATATCGCCGCGGCGCAATACGCTGAGATGGCGTGGGAACGGCGAGCCGTCCGGGATTTTCAGCTCGGCCGGATCGAGGTGAAAATTAGAGGTGACGAACAAACGGTTATTTTCATCGTAGACCGATATCGCACGCACAATCTCGGAATGACGCCGGTGGAGCACGCTGATGAGCTGACCAATGGACTCACGGTTTTGCAGGTTCATGCCGTATTCACTGGACACCGCCAGCGGCTCGATAATGCTGGCACCGGCATCTTCCAGTTGTCTCTGCAAATCGTTATAGCGGTGCACCACAAAGAAGATACTCAGCAGCAAACCGATAAGAACGGTGGGGGCAAGGATCAAAATCATCATGCGCGCACGCAGGCTGTAGTTGGTCATGGAGTTCCGTTATGGGACAATTAAGCTAATTATGTTTATTTGAGAAAAATCTCGGCGATGGCGCAATTCTACTCTGCAAAGCGACGCGTGACGACGCGTCAGATCATAACTGTTGAAGCCACAGACCTCGATTCCTTTGGTCAGGGGGTCGCTCGTCACAATGGTAAAACCTTGTTTATAACAGGTTTGCTGCCTGATGAACGAGCAGAAATAACCCTGACGGAAGATAAGCGCCAGTATGCCCGTGGCCAGGTCAAACGTCGCCTGAGTGAGAGCCCTGAACGTGTTGTACCACGCTGCCCTCACTTTGGCATATGCGGTGGTTGCCAACAGCAGCACGCCAGTATTGACCTTCAGCAAAAAAGTAAAAGTCACGCACTAGCGCGTCTTATCAGACATGACGTTAATGACATTATTGCAGATCAACCCTGGGGTTACCGCCGCCGCGCCCGCCTGAGTCTCAGCTATCAGCCCAAAACGGAACAGCTGGATATGGGTTTTCGCAAAGCGGGCTCCAGCGATATTGTGAATATCCGACAGTGCCCCATTTTGGTGCCCCAACTTGAGGCATTGCTCCCGGAAGTGCGTTCCTGCCTGTCTGAATTGGACGGCATTCGCCATCTGGGACACGTTGAACTGGTGCTGGCAAACAATGGGCCGCTCATGGTGCTGCGTCATACTGCACCACTGTCGAAAAAAGACCGTGAAAAACTGGAACGCTTTTCGCATTCTCACGAGCTTGCGCTTTTCCTTGCGCCCCAAAGCGAGATACTTGAGCAGGTTACAGGAGAGGCTCCCTGGTATGCGTCAAACGGGCTACGCTTAACGTTCAGTCCGCGTGATTTCATTCAGGTAAACGACGGCGTGAATCAGCAAATGATAGAAAAAGCGCTGGCGTGGCTGGATGTTCAGCCAACTGACCGGGTGCTCGATCTGTTCTGCGGTATGGGCAATTTCACGCTGCCGCTGGCTCAGAAAGCGTCAAGCGTTGTGGGCGTTGAAGGCGTCGAGGCGCTGGTGGCAAAAGGGCAGGAGAACGCTCAGCTTAATGGGTTGCAAAATGTGACATTCTTTCATCAAAATCTGGAGGAAGATGTCACCCGGCAGCCGTGGGCTAAGCAGGGTTTTGACAAGATTTTACTCGACCCGGCGCGCGCTGGCGCACCGGGCGTGATGCAGCATATTATTAAACTCGCACCAAAGCGCGTGGTCTATGTTTCCTGTAACCCGGCCACGCTTGCCAGAGATAGCGAGACATTAACCCAGGCGGGTTACCAAATTCAGCGTCTGGCAATGCTGGACATGTTCCCGCACACTGGGCATCTGGAATCAATGGTGTTGTTCGAGCACATATAATGAGTTTGGCTTGTCGACTTCGACAGGCCCTGGTCCCTAAAGGAGAGGACAATGGTTGCGGTAAGAAGTGCACATCTCAATAAAGCTGGTGAGTTTGACCCACAAAAATGGATAGCAAGTCTGGGGATTTCCAGCCAGCAATCGTGTGAACGCTTAACCGGAACCTGGGCTTATTGTCTGCGCACCACGCAAGGGCATCCTAATGCTGAATTGCTGTTGTGGCGCGGTATTGAGATGGTCGAAATCCTCTCCATGCTCAACATGGATATCGAAACGCTACAGGCGGCGCTCCTGTTCCCACTCGCAGACGCAGACGTAGTTTCTGAGGATGTGCTGGTGGAGAGCGTCGGCAAACCCGTTGTGGCGTTGATCCATGGCGTACGTGATATGGCAGCTATCCGCCAGCTGAAAGCTGCCCATACAGATTCAGTCTCCTCTGAACAAGTCGATAACGTCCGTCGGATGCTGCTGGCCATGGTGGATGACTTCCGCTGCGTGGTCATCAAACTTGCCGAGCGTATTGCTCACCTGCGCGAAGTGAAGGATGCGCCGGAAGATGAACGCGTGCTGGCGGCTAAAGAGTGTACAAATATCTATGCACCGCTGGCGAACCGTCTGGGTATCGGGCAGCTGAAATGGGAGCTGGAAGATTACTGCTTCCGCTACCTGCACCCGGCGGAATATAAGCGTATTGCCAAGCTTCTGCATGAACGTCGCATTGACCGCGAACACTATATCGATGAGTTTGTCGGCGGGTTGCGTCAGTCGATGAAAGAAGAGAACGTGCGTGCCGAAGTGTACGGTCGACCAAAACATATCTACAGCATCTGGCGCAAAATGCAGAAGAAGCACCTCGCCTTTGACGAGTTGTTTGACGTGCGCGCGGTGCGTATCGTTGCCGATCGCTTGCAGGACTGCTATGCCGCGCTGGGGATAGTGCACACGCACTTCCGCCATCTGCCGGATGAGTTTGATGACTATGTCGCGAACCCAAAACCGAATGGCTACCAGTCTATTCATACCGTGGTACTTGGCCCTGGCGGCAAAACGGTTGAGATCCAGATCCGTACCAAACAGATGCATGAAGATGCCGAACTGGGCGTTGCTGCGCACTGGAAATACAAAGAAGGCACAACCGGCGGTGCGCGTTCTGGCCATGAAGACCGCATTGCATGGCTGCGTAAACTGATTGCGTGGCAGGAAGAGATGGCGGATTCCGGCGAGATGCTCGACGAAGTTCGCAGCCAGGTCTTTGATGACAGGGTTTATGTCTTTACCCCGAAAGGCGATGTCGTTGACCTGCCAGCGGGGTCTACGCCGCTCGACTTTGCTTACCACATCCACAGCGATGTAGGGCACCGCTGCATCGGCGCAAAAATTGGTGGGCGTATCGTGCCGTTCACCTACCAGCTACAGATGGGCGATCAGATTGAAATTATCACCCAGAAGCAGCCGAACCCAAGCCGCGACTGGCTGAATCCAAACCTGGGCTACGTGACCACCAGCCGCGGGCGCTCCAAAATTCATGCCTGGTTCCGCAAACAGGATCGCGATAAGAACATCCTTGCCGGCCGTCAGATCCTTGATGATGAGCTTGAGCATGTCGGCATCAGCCTGAAAGAGGCAGAGAAGCACCTGCTGCCGCGCTACAACTTTAATGAGCTGGATGAGCTGTTAGCCGCCATCGGCGGGGGCGATATCCGTCTGAATCAGATGGTGAATTTCCTGCAAGCTCAGTTCAACAAGCCAAGTGCGGAAGAGCAGGACGCCGCCGCACTGAAACAGCTTCAGCAGAAAAGCTATGCTCCACAGCAGCGCAGCAAAGATAACGGCCGCGTGGTGGTAGAGGGCGTCGGTAATCTGATGCACCACATCGCCCGCTGCTGCCAGCCCATTCCGGGTGATGATATTGTCGGCTTTATCACTCAGGGGCGCGGGATCTCTATTCACCGCTCGGATTGCGACCAGCTCGCCGAACTGCAATCCCATGCACCGGAGCGTATTGTCGATGCTGTGTGGGGCGAGAGTTACTCTGCTGGCTATTCGCTGGTGGTGCGCGTCACCGCGAATGACCGCAGCGGTTTACTGCGTGATATCACGACCATTCTTGCCAACGAAAAGGTCAACGTGCTTGGCGTCGCCAGCCGCAGTGATACCCGCGAGCAGCTCGCCACCATCGATATGACTATCGAAATCTACAACCTCCAGGTGCTGGGCCGCGTGCTGGGCAAACTGAATCAGGTACCGGACGTGATTGACGCACGTCGTCTGCACGGCGGTTAACCGCGCTTTCTTTTGTAAGCCGGGTAAGGTTTTACCGCCACCCGGCTTGTTTTTTAATGGAACATATTATGACCCAAATCGACCGCCTGCTCGGCATCATGAAACGCCTGCGCGACCCGGAAAACGGCTGCCCGTGGGACAAAGAGCAGACTTTTGCCACCATCGCGCCATATACCCTCGAAGAAACCTACGAAGTGCTGGATGCCATCTCCCGTGAAGATTTCGACGATCTGCGCGGTGAGCTGGGTGACCTGCTGTTCCAGGTGGTGTTTTATGCCCAGATGGCACAGGAAGAAGGGCGTTTTAATTTTGACGACATCTGTGCTGCCATCAGCGACAAACTGGAGCGCCGTCATCCGCATATTTTCGGCGATGCTACCGCCGAAAACAGCGCGGAAGTGTTGGCTCGCTGGGAGCAGATAAAAAGCGCTGAGCGCGCTGAAAAATCCCAGCATTCAGCGCTGGATGACATCCCGCTGAGCCTGCCTGCACTCATGCGTGCGCACAAAATCCAGAAACGCTGCTCTGCGGTGGGATTTGACTGGACATCGCTTGGCCCGGTGCTGGACAAAGTGCATGAAGAGATCGACGAAGTGATGCATGAAGCGCAACAGGCAGTTGTGGATGAAGCAAAGCTGGAAGAGGAAATGGGCGATCTGCTGTTTGCGACTGTCAATCTTTCGCGCCATTTGGGTGTAAAAGCGGAAACTGCACTGCAAAAAGCCAACATTAAGTTCGAGCGTCGTTTCCGCGAAGTGGAGCGGATTGTGGCCTCACGCGGCCTGGAAATGACCGGTGTAGACCTCGATGTGATGGAAGAAGTCTGGCAGGAAGTAAAACGCCAGGAATCTGATCTCTAACGGATTTTTGCGATCAAGCGCAATTTGTGTGATTTTTTAAATGACAAGCGCTTGATTTGCGTCAAAAACATTTACCCAAAACGGGCTATTTTCTCACTCCTTATGTTTGTCATAGCCTGGAAAGGAGACGGAGAATGAAAGTTTGTGGCGCTCGCGGTGTTCGGGTATACTACTTTCCCGTCCTGGTTATTCCATCGTTTCACCCTAACTTCTCAGGTTCAGCATGACAACGAACTATATTTTTGTGACCGGCGGGGTCGTATCCTCTCTGGGTAAAGGCATTGCCGCAGCCTCCCTCGCAGCCATTCTTGAAGCCCGTGGCCTCAATGTGACCATGATGAAACTGGATCCGTATATCAACGTCGATCCGGGCACCATGAGCCCAACCCAACACGGGGAAGTGTTCGTTACTGAAGACGGCGCTGAAACCGATCTGGATCTTGGCCACTACGAGCGTTTCATTCGTACCAAAATGACCCGTCGTAACAACTTTACGACTGGCCGTATCTACTCTGACGTTCTGCGTAAAGAGCGCCGCGGTGACTACCTGGGCGCAACCGTGCAGGTTATCCCGCACATCACTAACGCAATCAAAGAACGTGTTCTTGCTGGTGGCGAAGGCCATGACGTTGTGCTGGTTGAAATCGGCGGTACTGTGGGTGATATCGAATCCCTGCCGTTCCTTGAAGCGATTCGTCAGCTGGCGGTAGACATTGGTCGTGAGCATGCACTGTTCATGCACCTGACGCTGGTGCCTTACATGGCTGCCGCAGGTGAAGTGAAAACCAAGCCGACTCAGCATTCCGTTAAAGAGTTGCTCTCTATCGGTATTCAGCCTGATATCCTGGTTTGCCGCTCCGATCGCGCTATTCCGGCCAACGAACGTGCCAAAATTGCATTGTTCTGTAACGTGCCAGAAAAAGCCGTTATTTCAATGAAAGATGTCGATTCCATATATAAAATCCCGGGCCTGTTGAAATCACAGGGCCTGGACGATTATATTTGTAAACGATTCAGCTTGAGCTGCCCGGAAGCAAATCTGTCCGAATGGGAACAGGTTATTTACGAAGAAGCTAACCCGGCAGGCGAAGTGACTATCGGTATGGTTGGTAAGTACATTGAACTGCCAGATGCCTATAAGTCAGTTATCGAAGCGCTGAAACACGGTGGTCTGAAGAACCGCGTCTCCGTTAACATCAAGCTGATTGATTCGCAGGATGTTGAAACTCGCGGCGTTGAAATTCTGAAAAATCTGGATGCTATCCTTATCCCTGGCGGCTTCGGCTACCGTGGTGTAGAAGGCAAGATCGCCACCGCACGCTATGCGCGTGAAAACAATATTCCATACCTCGGCATCTGTCTGGGTATGCAGGTTGCGCTGATCGAATTTGCGCGCAACGTAGCGGGAATGGAAAACGCGAACTCTACGGAATTTGTGCCAGACTGTAAGTACCCTGTTGTGGCGCTTATCACTGAATGGCGCGACGAAGACGGCAACGTCGAAGTCCGTACCGAGAAGAGCGATCTGGGTGGCACTATGCGTCTTGGCGCACAGGCCTGCCAGCTGTCCGACGATAGCGTTGTTCGCAAGCTGTATGGTGAGTCAACCATCACCGAACGTCATCGTCACCGTTATGAAGTCAACAACATGTTGTTGAAACCAATTGAAGCTGCGGGTCTGCGTATTGCGGGCCGTTCCGGGGATGATCAGTTAGTCGAGATCATTGAAGTGCCAAACCATCCGTGGTTTGTTGCCTGCCAATTCCACCCGGAATTTACTTCAACGCCGCGTGACGGACATCCGCTGTTTGCAGGCTTTGTGAAAGCCGCCAGCGATTACCAGAAGCGTCAGGCGAAGTAAAAAAAGTTAGAACGGCAACGCGTACCATTGGTACGCGTTGTTTGTCTGGAGTTTTAGTTTAACTTGTACTGAGGAAAATCTAATGTCCAAAATCGTTAAAGTCATCGGTCGTGAAATCATCGACTCCCGTGGTAACCCGACCGTTGAAGCCGAAGTTCACCTGGAAGGTGGTTTCGTCGGTATGGCAGCTGCTCCATCAGGTGCTTCTACTGGTTCCCGCGAAGCGCTGGAACTGCGCGATGGCGACAAATCCCGTTTCATGGGCAAAGGCGTACTGAAAGCTGTTGGCGCTGTAAACGGTCCTATCGCTCAGGCAATCCTTGGCAAAGACGCCAAAGACCAGGCTGGCATCGACAAGATCATGATCGATCTGGACGGTACTGAAAACAAATCTAACTTCGGTGCGAACGCAATCCTGGCTGTTTCCCTGGCAAACGCCAAAGCAGCAGCAGCTGCAAAAGGCCAGCCACTGTTCGAGCACATCGCTGAACTGAACGGCACCCCAGGCAAATACTCCATGCCAGTACCAATGATGAACATCATCAACGGTGGTGAGCACGCGGATAACAACGTTGATATTCAGGAATTCATGATTCAGCCAGTTGGCGCGAAATCCCTGAAAGAAGCGGTACGCATGGGTTCTGAAGTGTTCCACAACCTGGCTAAAGTTCTGAAAGCTAAAGGTATGAACACTGCTGTTGGTGACGAAGGTGGCTATGCGCCAAACCTGGGTTCTAACGCAGAAGCTCTGGCAGTTATCGCAGAAGCAGTGAAAGCTGCTGGCTACGAACTGGGCAAAGACATCACCCTGGCGATGGACTGTGCAGCATCTGAATTCTACAAAGACGGTAAATACGTTCTGGCTGGCGAAGGCAACAAAGCGTTCACCTCTGAAGAATTCACTCACTTCCTGGAAGACCTGACCAAACAGTACCCAATCGTTTCTATCGAAGACGGTCTGGACGAATCTGACTGGGCTGGTTTCGCATACCAGACCAAAGTACTGGGCGACAAAATCCAGCTGGTTGGTGACGATCTGTTCGTAACTAACACCAAGATCCTGAAAGAAGGCATCGAGAAAGGCATCGTTAACTCCATCCTGATCAAATTCAACCAGATCGGTTCTCTGACCGAAACTCTGGCTGCGATCAAAATGGCGAAAGACGCTGGCTATACCGCTGTTATCTCTCACCGTTCTGGCGAAACTGAAGACGCTACCATCGCTGACCTGGCTGTTGGTACCGCAGCAGGCCAGATCAAAACCGGTTCTATGAGCCGTTCTGACCGTGTTGCTAAATACAACCAGCTGATTCGTATCGAAGAAGCTTTGGGCGAAAAAGCACCATACAACGGTCTTAAAGAGATCAAAGGCCAGTAATAGCCTTTAAATCTTAAGATGAAAATGCCAGTCAAATGACTGGCATTTTTTTTGGCTATTTGAAATCGACTGCCATCTGTTCGGGGATTGTCAGCCCCTGAGTGGTCTGCACACAGCGGGCGATATAATCCGTAAAGCGGGGCGGTTTTGGCATCCCCATACTCAACAGTTTGTCGTTGCTGAAGCGCACGTTAAGCGTGGCAAACGCACCGTACAAACGCATAGCCTTAAGCATCAGGCGCTCATTGCAGGGGCCAAAAATGTGCTTCAGTTCCCGACGCATTTTCACCAGAGTTTCATAACTCACCTGGGCGTATTTGTCGCCGACCGGCGCTTTTTCCAGCGCTTCCGCCATCGCCATATCAATATCAGCAAAGCGAACGCTGCTCTCTTCTCCGGCCGAAATATGGACAACTTCACCCTGACGGGCAGAACTGTTGAGCAGCATCAGCAGCGCATCAGCACAGTAATCCACAGGCACAACATCGACTTTATCTTCCATAGAGCACATGAATTTTTGCAGCATCAGCCCCATGCTGAAGACCCAAAAAATACTGCTCGAAGGCGTGCAGCCGTGACGTGTGTGGCCGACCACGATCGACGGGCGGGCAATCAACAATGGTAAGTGCGGGCATTGCTGGCGCATCAACTGCTCAATGGTGGATTTCGAGTAGGTGTATTCCACCAGATGTTCGGCGTTCTCTCTAAACTCTGCGCTTTCTGCAACCAGACTATCCTGTTCCGGCGTGCATGACATGGCTGTCCCCACGTGCAGGAAACGCTGTAAACCTGCCACCTGTTCCATTCGGGTAGCGAGTGCCAGCGTACCCTCAACGTTTACTTTCCAGATAAGCGGGTTATTACCAAAGGAAGCGACGGCCGCACAGTTGACCACATGAGTAACCTGATCCAGTCGCGGATCGCTCAGGAAGTCGTGCGTGTTAGCGAGATCGCCGATGAGGATGTCATCCGCTGTCAGCCTGGCCAGCGTGTTCTCATGAACATGGAATTTGCGCATATTCTCCTTTACGCGCTCAAGCCCTTCTTGCGGGTTGCCGGCACGTACCAGAAGCAGCAAGTTTACTGTCTGATCGCTATTAAGGATTTTTTCGAGTACTGCTCCGCCAAGAAACCCGGTCACGCCCGTAATGAATAACGTATTCATGGATACTGTCTCATGCTGATAGATGAGCGGATTGTAGGCGGGGAAAAGTAAACGGCGTTTAAATAAAGAAATGCCATTAAAGGCCGTATCTTAAGCTTATTTTAAGGTAAGGAAATCAGGAGGAGATATTCGACAACGGTATGCAATGAATGATTCAATTAAATAATTTAAAATATTTAATGTGTTGTTTTTTAATGAATTAATTTTCTATTTTTATGTTTTCTAGTTAATTCTAAATGTAAAAATAAAAATGCTTTGTTACACCATGATGAAACGCTAAAACGAATGGTCATTTCCCAAAGTAAAACAAAGGACACAAACAGCGAATAGCGTAACAGGCCGCGATGAAATAACCTGCTAAATAATTGTTATAATAATGGAGGAAGTGTTGCACTGCCTTTCTGCGGGATTGTCAGACCCTCCACAGCCGGGCTGGAGCGGTATGTCCCGGTAATTAGCGGGCAAAGCACCGATGGAGCATGATCCTTCGACGGGGATCTGCGATAATTAACGATTACCCCTTTAACTGAGAAGACTATGCAGTACCCGATTAACGAGATGTTCCAGACCCTGCAAGGCGAGGGTTACTTTACCGGCGTTCCCGCTATTTTTATTCGTTTACAGGGATGCCCGGTTGGCTGTGCCTGGTGTGATACCAAACATACGTGGGATAAACTTGCAGATCGGGAAGTGTCGCTGTTTAGCATTCTGGCTAAAACCAAAGAGAGCGATAAGTGGGGCGCGGGGAGTTCAGAAGATCTGCTGGCGATTATCGGTCGTCAGGGCTGGACGGCGCGCCATGTGGTGATCACCGGCGGTGAGCCTTGTATTCACGATTTAACACCCCTGACAGAGCTGCTCGAAAAGAACGGTTATAGCTGTCAGATTGAAACCAGTGGAACGCATGAAGTGCTTTGTTCTCATGCAACCTGGGTGACGGTTTCACCGAAAGTGAGTATGCGCGGTGGCTACGATGTATTGTCGCAGGCGCTGGAGCGTGCTGACGAAATCAAACACCCGGTTGGCCGCGTACGTGATATCGAAGCGCTGGATGAACTGCTGGCGACGTTGTCTGACGAAAAACAGCGCGTGATTGCTCTTCAGCCTATCAGCCAGAAAGACGATGCCACACGTCTGTGCATTGAAACCTGTATTGCGCGCAACTGGCGCCTGTCGATGCAGACACACAAGTATCTGAATATCGCCTAAAAAAAGCCCGGTGACGCTAGCGTTTACCGGGCCTCAAACGTCCAGTATTGTAGGTCGGGTAAGCGTAGCGCCACCCGACACTACTGTGACTATCCGCGATACACGCATCCCGCCGTGCAGGTTTCTTTAATCATCACCGCGCTCAGCAGTGGCACCAGCGGTTTCATCTGATCCCAAATCCATTTTGCCAGCACTTCGCTGGTTGGATTTTCAAGACCCGGGATATCATTCAGATAGTAGTGATCCAGGCGATCGTAAGTCGGCTTAAACGCCGCTTTCAGCTCAGCAAAGTCCATGATCCACCCAGTATGCGGATCGACTTCACCCGTGATTTCAAGACGCACCATAAATGAGTGCCCGTGTAAACGGCCGCATTTATGCCCGGCAGGGACGTGTGGAAGATGGTGTGCGGCTTCGAAGACGAAATCTTTAAACAGTGTGGTGGACATCATGAACTCTCAAGTAATGCGGAAAAAACCGCCGCATAGTACCGGAAAGCACATTTTTTAGCATTAACTAAAACGGCCTTTACCTTCATTGATGGCGGATACAGCGTTTTAGCTGGTTTTTATATTTATATTTCAATGGATTAGATAATCGGTTTTATCGTTAAGAACGATAGCTAAAACAGGTTAGTCCATTTGGTTATTTATTATTTCCATCCCTTCTTTAATTGTTATTATCCACGCCGTTAACCTTATCTCTAGTTTGGTCTTTTTGCATAAATTCCGCTTTGCTACTGGAACATAACGACGCATGACAACACAGGCCCCACCTTCAAATTTGCTTCCCCTGAACCCGGAGCAACTGGCGCGCCTACAGGCCGCCACCACTGATTTTTCACCCACTCAGCTTGCCTGGGTGTCCGGCTATTTCTGGGGAATGCTTAACCAACAGCCAGGGGCCGTTGTTGCCGCGCCTGCCGCTGCCGTTGAGATCCCGGCTATTACGCTTATCTCTGCCTCGCAGACGGGCAACGCCCGCCGCGTGGCCGAAGCGCTGCGTGATGACCTGCTTGCCGCCAAACTGAACGTGAACCTGGTGAACGCCGGGGATTATAAATTCAAACAAATCGCGTCAGAAAAACTGCTGGTGGTTGTGGCTTCAACACAGGGCGAGGGCGAACCCGCTGAAGAGGCGGTGGCGCTGCATAAATTCCTGTTCTCGAAGAAAGCGCCAAAACTGGATGGCACTGCCTTTGCAGTGTTTGGCCTGGGCGACACCTCCTATGAATTCTTCTGCCAGTCCGGTAAAGACTTCGACAGCAAGCTGGCAGAGCTTGGCGCTGAGCGTCTGCTGGACCGTGTCGATGCTGATGTGGAATACCAGACCGCGGCGGCGGAATGGCGTTCTCGCGTGGTCGAGGTGCTGAAAGCGCGTGTCCCGAAAGAGACATCCACGCAGGCAGCATTCAGCGCCACTGGCGCCGTCAATGATATTCACACCAGCCCGTACACCAAAGAGGCACCGCTGACGGCAAGCCTGTCGGTGAATCAGAAGATCACTGGCCGCGACTCAGAGAAAGACGTTCGCCATATCGAAATCGATCTGGGCGATTCCGGTTTACGTTATCAGCCGGGTGATGCGCTGGGTGTCTGGTATCAGAACGACCCTGCATTAGTGAAAGAGCTGGCAGAGCTGCTGTGGCTGAAAGGCGACGAACAGGTCACCGTTGAAGGCAAAACACAGACACTTGCTGAAGCGCTGCAATGGCATTTTGAGCTGACCGTGAACACGGCCAACATCGTTGAGAATTACGCCACCTTAACGCGCAGTGAATCCCTGCTGCCTTTAGTGGGTGATAAAGCGAAGTTGCAGCACTATGCGGCCACCACCCCGATTGTTGATATGGTGCGTTTCGCGCCAGCCCAGCTGGATGCAGAAGCGCTGGTTGGCCTGTTACGTCCGCTGACGCCGCGTCTTTACTCTATCGCCTCTTCGCAGGCGGAAGTGGAAAGCGAAGTCCACGTGACCGTGGGTGTGGTGCGTTATGACATCGAAGGCCGTGCTCGCGCGGGCGGTGCATCCAGCTTCCTGGCTGAGCGTGTAGAAGAAGAGGGCGAGGTTCGCGTCTTTATCGAGCACAACGACAACTTCCGTCTGCCGACAAACCCGGAAACGCCGGTCATTATGATTGGCCCAGGCACCGGTATCGCGCCGTTCCGTTCCTTTATGCAGCAGCGTGCGGCAGATGAAGCACCCGGTAAAAACTGGCTGTTCTTCGGCAACCCGCACTTTACCGAAGATTTCCTCTACCAGGTTGAGTGGCAGCGCTATGTTAAAGAAGGCGTGCTGAACCGCATCGACCTGGCCTGGTCGCGTGACCAGAAAGAAAAAGTATACGTACAAGACAAACTGCGCGAACAGGGCGCAGAGCTGTGGCGCTGGATCAATGACGGTGCCCACATTTATGTCTGCGGCGACGCCAATCGCATGGCGAAAGACGTTGAGCGGGCTTTGCTGGAAGTGATTGCCGAATTCGGCGGTATGGATGCCGAAACGGCGGACGAATATTTAAGTGAGCTGCGCGTAGAGCGCCGTTATCAGCGAGATGTCTACTAATGAGCGAAAAACACCCTGGCCCACTGGTGGTCGAAGGCAAACTGACTGATGCTGAGCGCATGAAAGTTGAGAGTAACTATCTGCGCGGCACCATTGCCGAAGATTTGAATGACGGTCTGACTGGCGGTTTTAAAGGCGACAACTTCCTGCTGATCCGTTTCCACGGTATGTATCAGCAGGATGACCGCGATATCCGTGCCGAACGTGCAGAACAAAAGCTGGAGCCGCGTCACGCGATGCTGCTGCGCTGCCGCCTGCCGGGTGGGGTTATCACCACTAAACAGTGGCAGGCAATCGACAAATTCGCCCATGACAACACCATATACGGCAGCATCCGTCTGACGAACCGTCAGACCTTCCAGTTCCACGGCATTCTGAAGAAGAACGTGAAGCCGGTACACCAGATGCTGCACTCGGTCGGGCTGGACGCGCTGGCGACCGCCAACGACATGAACCGTAACGTGCTCTGCACCTCGAACCCGTTTGAGTCTGAGCTTCATGCCGAAGCGTACGAATGGGCGAAGAAGATTTCTGAGCACCTGCTGCCACGTACCCGCGCGTATGCGGAGATCTGGCTCGATCAGGAAAAAGTTGCCACCACGGATGAAGAACCGATCCTCGGCCAGACCTATCTGCCGCGTAAGTTCAAAACCACAGTGGTGATCCCGCCGCAGAACGATATCGATCTGCACGCCAACGACATGAACTTCGTGGCGATTGCGGAAAACGGCAAGCTGGTGGGCTTTAACCTGCTGGTGGGCGGCGGTTTGTCCATCGAACACGGCAACAAGAAAACCTATGCCCGCACGGCGAGTGAGTTCGGTTTCCTGCCGCTTGAGCACACGCTGGCCGTGGCGGAAGCGGTTGTTACCACGCAGCGCGACTGGGGTAACCGTACCGACCGTAAAAACGCGAAGACCAAATACACCCTGGAGCGCGTGGGCGTTGAGACGTTTAAAGAAGAAGTGGAACGTCGCGCTGGTATCAAATTTGAACCGATCCGTCCTTATGAATTCACCGGTCGCGGCGATCGTATCGGTTGGGTAAAAGGCATCGACAATAAATGGCACCTGACGCTGTTTATCGAAAATGGCCGTATTCTGGATTATCCAGGCCGCCCTCTGAAAACTGGTTTGCTGGAAATTGCTAAGATCCATAAAGGTGAGTTCCGTATTACTGCCAACCAGAACCTGATCATTGCCGGTGTGCCGGAAAGCCAGAAAGCGAAGATCGAGAAACTGGCGCGCGATCATGGGTTGATGAATGCGGTGAAACCGCAGCGTGAAAACTCAATGGCCTGCGTGTCATTCCCGACCTGTCCGCTGGCAATGGCCGAAGCGGAACGCTTCCTGCCGTCGTTCACCGACAAAGTGGAAGCGATTCTGGAAAAACACGGTATTCCTGAAGAGCATATCGTGATGCGTGTGACCGGCTGCCCGAACGGCTGTGGCCGTGCGATGCTGGCTGAGCTGGGTCTGGTGGGTAAAGCGCCGGGCCGCTACAACGTGCATCTGGGTGGTAACCGGATGGGTACGCGTATTCCGCGTATGTATCGCGAGAACATTACGGAATCAGAAATTCTCGATTCCGTTGACGAGCTTGTCGGGCGCTGGGCGAAAGAGCGCGAAGCGGGTGAAGGCTTCGGTGACTTTACGGTGCGTGCGGGCATCATTCGCCCGGTGCTCGATCCCGCTCGGGATTTCTGGGAGTAACATCCCGACGGTATTACAGGTTTTGTAAGCCGGGCAAACGCAGTGCCGCCCGGCAAAACAGGCAAACGAGGTTCTTATGTCCGTACTCGATCTAAACGCCCTTAACGACCTGCCAAAAGTCGAGCGCATCCTTGCACTGGCAGAAACCAACGCACAACTGGAAAAGCTGGACGCCGAAGGGCGTGTGGCGTGGGCGCTGGAAAATCTGCCGGGTGACTATGTGCTCTCGTCGAGCTTTGGTATTCAGGCGGCAGTCAGTCTGCATCTGGTGAATCAGATCCGACCAGACATTCCGGTGATCCTCACCGATACCGGCTACCTGTTCTCGGAAACCTACCAGTTTATCGATGAGCTGACGGACAAGCTCAAGCTGAACCTGAAAGTCTACCGCGCGACTGAAAGCGCGGCCTGGCAGGAGGCGCGTTACGGCAAACTGTGGGAGCAGGGCGTTGAAGGCATTGAGAAATACAATGAAATCAACAAAGTTGAGCCGATGAACCGTGCGCTGAAAGATCTGAATGCACAGACCTGGTTTGCCGGTTTACGCCGCGAGCAGTCTGGTAGCCGCGCCACGTTGCCGGTGCTGGCGGTTCAGCGCGGTGTGTTCAAAGTGCTGCCGATTATCGACTGGGACAACCGTACGGTTTATCAGTATCTGCAAAAACACGGGCTGAAGTACCATCCGCTGTGGGACCAGGGGTATCTGTCTGTAGGCGATACCCACACCACGCGTAAATGGGAACCGGGAATGGCGGAAGAAGAGACGCGATTCTTTGGGCTCAAGCGAGAGTGCGGATTGCACGAAGGGTGATCCCATTAACTCCCCCTCACCCTGACCCTCTCCCCATAGGGGAGAGGGGATCGCCCGGAGCCGTCTTTTCTCCCTCGCCCCTATGGGG
>NZ_JBSICG010000038.1:0-35340 GCF_056156645.1 Enterobacter sp. Li2LvB3
ATATGATCCGTTACGAGATAATGTATCTAAAAATGTTGGATAGGTTTTTCGATTCAGATCACTCGTTACTATGCAGTACTTATGATTCGCCGGATCAGTTTCGACGTTTGATCTCTCAGATCCTTGAACGGCATTTCCTTGGCGATCAGGACAGAATCAAAGTTGCGCGGAAAACACTTAAAGAATGGGCTGACCTGCAACTGATTGATAAAGACTATTTTGATTGTTTCAAAGGTACACCAAGAGCATCGTGGTTTGCTCACCATTATATTTTTGAATACCCAGTATTACCTGTAGGGCTGACACTTGGTGGGTTGGGGAATGACGTCGGTTGTTCAGGAAGTTTTAATTCTCTTTTAATGGATAATAATATCTTCACAAATCTTGATTTCCCTGATTTGAATATCGACCTGGGCGATATCGATTGGGACCTGATCACCAATCCACAGGCCACAGCTTCGAAAAAACCGAAACGTGTTTTCTCTCGATTTTATCTGAACGCGGGAGCAAGTACCTATCTGTACAACCCCACTCCGGTAACTGAGCGTGAACTGATCAACGGTATAATGAGGTACATTGATGAAGCTCCATGCTCCCTTGGAGATAAGATCTCTTATTTCAAAAAGCTGCATGATCGGTGGCTTGAGCAATACGATTTTTTTCTGACAGACTTTGACTGGATGTCCCGCGATGATGAAACTCAGCTAGTATATCTCTGGGACTATCTTAAAGGAAAAAAACGAATAGCAGGCTATCTTCGCCCATATAACACGTCTATGCGTTATGACATGATTATTGCGGCTATAGATGTGTGGAATGTCCAGCCTGAAGAGAAGCTGGAGTTTATTGAGAAGATGAAACATGCATGGCAGGCATCAAAATCTTATCGGCGATCCGCTAAATAGCTTTATGATCTCAGTGGTTTGTTCATCTGATTTCTCTGTATTGTTATGTATCTGAATCGACCAAGGTTCTATAGCTACCTTTCTCTTGTCCCGTTATGTACAGAGCACATAGTCGAGGTATGGAAATTAGAACGTTTACTTCTGGCTCGAAGCGGACAAGCTAACTGAGCTAAAGGTCCGCTGAGAGCGAGGAGCGGAAGTTGATCGCAGTCAAATGACTAGCTAAGTCGTAGCGATACACTATCTAGATCTCAGTTATTTTGGTGTATTGTTAAATCTTACAAGTGGTTATCTGCCCCGGGAAGTAGGAATGCATCAGAAATACGTTTTTGTTAACACAGTTCCACCTGCGGAAGATTTTTGCCGTTTACGCGTCACTTCCGGAAGGTAACAGCTGAATGTCTGATGAACAGGAAACAAGACTAGAAACCGCCCTGCAACGGGCGGCCGACCATCCGGCAGAACGGCCGGAGTTTTACCGGACACTGATGGCCTCATCGCTGTATGTCCTCGGAACTTCCGGCGGGGAAGCCGTTGATGACCATGTCGATCTGAAAGCGGGAGATCATATATCAATACATCACTGGGAAAAGCCGGACGGCACAACAGTTATCCCGGTGTTCAGCTCTCTTGTTGCCCTGCAGCGTGCCATCGAGGTCGAAAGCAAATACCTGAAACTGCCGGCGGGAGATTTTTTCAAAATGACGCAAGGGCAAGGGGTGTTCCTGAATCCCCGGTCAGACTACGGCAAGGAGTTCGTGCCGGAGGAAATAGAATCGCTGCTGGCGGAAGGCACCGGCCGAATGCCACAGTCCCGGGTGGTGGAGGAAAAAACAAAGGTATTCCTCGGTGAGCCGGCGGTGATGCCGGACAGGATGCTGATAGAGCTCTCTGCCTTTTTTGCAAAATACCCGGGGGTCAGGCGCGCTTACTTGGCGCTGATGCACGACCCCGCGGTCGATGAAAGGCCTCACTACCTGGTGGCCGTGGACCTGACCGGCGAAGTGGAAAAGGTGATGCGAGGTGCAGGCCTAGTGGCAGGGGATGCGTCGCCGGACGGGCAACCGGTGGATTTGCTCCGCCTGGGTCAGAACAGTGGCGGGTTGGAATCGCATATCACCACGCAGTTTAAGCCGTTTTATGTCCGCAGTATTAAGCAAAGGCTGCTGGCCATGTTTGAGCGTTAACGCCAGGCGCGCCAGAATGATCCTTCCTGCCGCAATGGTGATTTGGGTTATCATTTCGCCGTTCTGACTAGTTCCCCGTTTATTAACTTAGACTGATTTAGCAACTTCCGCTCCTGGCACTAAACGGACATCTTTCAGCCCTGGACTGCACAACTTCCTTTACGTATTAATCTGAAATTCCAAATAATTTCAGATAGATATTATCTCCGTGAATCCCCGCTTTCCTGACTGGAACTCGGGGTTTTTTATTTTTCACGCTGAGACTACTGTATGAATAAACCTGATGGCCTTCAGGCCCTTGAACAACCGCTCGCGTCGCTTCCGCATACGCTTCGCCAGCTTATTCTTGAACGTATCCAGAACCTGACCCATTACGAGCCGGTGATTGGCATCATGGGCAAAAGTGGTACAGGTAAATCCTCTCTTTGCAACGAACTTTTCCGGGGTGAGGTGTCCCCGGTGAGTGACGTGAACTCCTGTACTCGCGACGTACTGCGCTTCCGGTTGCGTAGCGGTCGTCACAGTCTGGTGGTTGTCGATTTACCGGGGGTAGGTGAAAACGGGCGGCGGGATCATGAGTACCGGGCCCTGTACCGTCGTATGCTGCCGGAGCTGGATCTGGTGCTATGGGTCATTAAGGCCGATGATCGGGCACTGACCGTGGACGAGCAGTTCTGGCACGGTGTGATGCAACCTTATTGGCAAAAGGTACTGTTTGTGATTAACCAGGCCGACAAAATCGAACCCTGTCATGAATGGGATACCCTCACCAGTAAACCTTCACCGCACCAACAGGGAAATCTTAAAGCGAAGCAGGCTGCGATTATGGCGATGTTTAAACCGCATCATCCGGTCTGTGTGGTGTCCGCCAGCACTGGATGGGGCATTGAGGAGATGGTGGTAAACATGATGCGCTGTCTGCCTGACCGCGCCACCAGCCCGGTGGTGACACAATTGCAAGGGAGACTCTGCACAGAGCCGGTAAAGTCGCAGGCCCGTGACAGTTTCGGTGAAGCTGTGAGCCGGGTTTTCGATACCGCAGAATCATCTTCGTTCCTGTCTGCACCATTGAAAACTGTGATTCGTAGCGTGCGTGATGCGGTGGTGTCGGTCGCTCTGGCTGTCTGGGACTGGATATTCTTCTGATATCGCAATTTTCTCTGCGAATAATTAACTGGTTGTTAATGATGTGTTGATTTTGGACATGTCCTGTCCACTGAGTTTTACCAACAATTAAATCAGACGAAGTTTCATTATCTGCCAGACGAGCGCCCACAAGCCCTGACTGCTCATAAAAAATAGTTCCGATGTTGTCCACACCCTGTCCACCCCTTCCTTTAAAGTAATCATCATTAATTCAGAGAGTTAACTGCTCAGGAGAAATCTTACATGACGCTTCAGGAGCGGCGACATGACCGGCTTGCCGTCAGGTTGTCGTTAATTATCAGCCGCCTGGTGTCCGGTGAAACGCTGTTTATTCGCAAGCTGGCAACTGAATTCGGGGTGTCAGAGCGCACGTTACGTCGTGACTTTCGGGAACGTCTGATGTATCTCGACCTGGATTACTACCAGGGGCAGTGCAGTCTGCGCTCAGATATTCACAGTACGCGGCAGGAAATAGATATTCTGACCTTTGCTCACCGCACGGGGTTGGCCGGGGTTTTCCCGGGCTTTGACCGGCGACTGGTCAGCAGCCTGCTGGACTGTGATGAGCGACCCTGTCTGGTATGGCACCAGGGCAGACCTCATCCCCCGGCAGGAAAGCTTTGCTTCTACAGGCTGGTCAGAGCTATTTCGGGATGTCAGCGCATCACCATTCTGACTGAAGGGGAGCGTCATGAGGCCGTTGCACCTTACCGCTTAATTGCTCTGGACGGTTACTGGTATCTGGTCGCTGAACATAACAGGCAATTACGAGTCTTCCGGCTGGATGAGATTCATCTCGTAAGGCCATCCCGTGAAACATTTATTCGCAGTGAGCTTCTCCATCAGCTGTCGGAGGACAAACATTTTATCTCTGCCTTACCTCATTTCCGTTTTATTCAGCAGTCGCTGAATTCATTTTCTCCATCAGATAGTCGGGGGCAATCCGGACAAACTGATTAGAGATTGTCTCCATAACTGAATGTAAGGTTAATCTAATGAAAGAACTGAAATTGTTGTCTTTATTGCCAATCATGTTGTTCCCCTTACTTATCGCAGGTAATGCTCACGCAGCACGTCCTTATAGCGGGTTCCTGCCTGCGGCAGTGAATAATAAGAGTGGGAATATATTCTGGTGTGATGCCCACCGACAGGTCAGAAAACTGTGTACAGCGACGGAAGTGGATTCAATGGGATGGTTTATTGTTGTTCGCTCGAAACCTTCCAGAGATTGTCCGGGCGGCATTTGGGGGTGGATCACTCCCAGTAAAGACGATGTGGCAACAGGGTATACCATTACGCCAGGTAAAGAATTCAATCTCACCATGAAGGATATGTGCAGTTCCGATATGAAAGTAACGTTCCGCCCGAATAAAAAGGACCCTCGTTATGACGATCTCGTAGGGATTTATGCCGGGAAAGAAGCGTTTCGCTACAAACAAATAAAATAATTCAACTGTTTTTTCATTACTTTATTGTTTTAAACAACTAAAGCTTTATTACATGATTTGAGGACAATATTATGCGACTGCCTTACGTAATAGTTACATTAGCTATGCTGGCTTCTGTGTCAACAGCACAGGCTATTCCCAATATGTGGACGAGTGGTTTTGGGATGGGCGTGACGGAATACATTATCAGTAGCCCTGAGAAGGTGATTTTTAACCTCAACTGTACTGGTAATCCCGATGAACAGAACATTCTGCAGCATGGCGTATTAGTAACCCTGCCCAATGGTACGATGCTGGATTCTCATGACGACGGGACGGAAATAACGGTCGTCATGGATAACAGTCAGTTCCCATTACCTTCATCCCTCGGCTGGAGGAATGGCGATAATGCCTGGGTGTCATTTATTGACACACTGGGGCAGGCAGCAGATTTCGATGTTTATGTCAGCGATAAAAAAGTAGGCACTTTCAGTCCGGGTCTGAAGAATACGCAAAAAGAGCTGTCTGACCTCAGTGAGTGCCGGACCACACACTACAGCGATTAGTTACTTACATTTCAGACCTCTCCACCCCGCGACACACCAACACCAGATGCCAACAGGCCATGTTCCTTCGGGAACATGGCCTTTTTGTTTTTATTTCATTATCAAATAAGGAGTTAGCTATGCGATTAGCCAGCCGCTTTGGTCGTATAAACCAGATACGCCGTGACCGGCCTCTGACCCACGAAGAGCTGATGAGTCATGTCCCCAGCGTGTTCGGGAGTGACAAACATGAATCTCGTTCAGACCGTTATACCTACATCCCGACCATCACCATCCTGGAAAGCCTGCAGCGTGAAGGCTTTGAGCCGTTCTTTGCCTGCCAGACAAAAGTTCGCGACCAGAGCAAGCGGGAGCACACCAAACACATGCTTCGCCTGCGTCGTGCCGGGCAACTTACCGGGCATCAGGTACCGGAAATCATTCTACTTAACAGTCATGACGGCTCATCAAGCTACCAGATGCTGCCGGGGCTATTTCGTGGCGTCTGTACCAACGGCCTGGTCTGCGGCCAGTCATTCGGCGAAGTGCGAGTACCGCATAAAGGCAATGTCGTCGAGAAGGTGATTGAAGGGGCTTACGAAGTGCTCGGTGTGTTTGACCGGGTTGAGGAGAAGCGCGATGCAATGCAGTCACTGGCACTGCCAGAACCAGCCCGTCACGCACTGGCAAATGCCGCACTGAAGTATCGATTTGGTGAGGAGCACCAGCCGGTCACGGTATCGCAGTTGCTGACCCCTCGCCGCCGGGAGGACTACAGCGATGACCTGTGGACCGTATACCAGCGCGTACAAGAGAACCTGATGAAAGGCGGATTGTCAGGGCGAACAGCTCAGGGGAAAAGCAGCCGCACCCGTGCTGTTACCGGTATTGATGGCGATGTGAAGCTCAATCGCGCCCTGTGGGTAATGGCAGAAAACATGCTCGATTTTTTCGGGCGTTAAACAACAGTTCCGGCATAAGGAGATAGTTTAATGAATACACAAAACCTTCAGTTCGCTGAGCAGGCAGCAATTACTGCCTCAGTCGTCCCTGACGAGTTACGAATTGGTTTCTGGCCGCAGCACTTTGGCTCTATCCCGCAATGGATAACGCTTGAGCCTCAAATCTTTGCCTGGATGGACCGCCTGTGTATCGATTATCACGGCGGTATCTGGAACTTTTCGACGCTCAGCAACGGCGGCGCTTTTATGGCTCCCGAGTCAGATCACGATGAGAAGTGGACATTGTTCAACAGCATGAACGGCAATGGCGCAGAGCTTACCAGTGAAGCTGCAGGGATGGTCTCCTGCCTGATGGCATACAGCCACCATGCCTGCCGTACCGAATGTGACGCGATGACTGAGCACTATTATCGCTTACGCGACTACGCGCTGAACCATCCAGAGTGCAGCGCCATTATGCATCTCATCGACTGAGGAATACCTGACATGAATACCGCATTATCCCCGGTGTCAACGCAGCCTGAACTCTTTCCACTGGCGATTATGGCCCCGCATGGTTATTTGCTCCCTGCGACCTCCGGATTAACCCCCTATGCCCAACGGACCATCCGCCGGGCTATCAACCTGCTGGATAAATATCTGCGCCAGCCTGGAATAGCCTTTACCTCAAGTACTGCTGCCCGTGACTGGCTTCGGTTACAGTTGGCAGGACAAGAACGGGAAGTGTTTATGGTGCTCTATCTCGATAACCAGCATCGTTTACTGGAGAGTGAAACGCTATTTGCCGGTTCGATTAACCATGTGCAGGTCCATCCCCGTGAGGTAGTGAAATCAGCGCTTCGTTTCAATGCTGCGGCCGTTGTGTTGGCGCATAACCATCCATCCGGTGATCCGGAGCCCAGCCAATGTGACAGCAACATTACGGGCAGGCTTAAAGAAGCGCTGGCACTGGTTGATGTGAACACACTCGATCATCTGGTTATCGGTTCAGATGGAATTGTGTCGTTTGCAGAGCGAGGCTGGATATGAGGGCACTTCAATGAAATCTACTGACTCAGAGAACGATTCATTTCTAAAGTGGGGTCTGAATCGTAATGTGACGCCTTGCTTTGGTGCTCGTCTGGTACAGGAGGGAAACCGGCTGCACTATCTGGCTGACCGGGCCAGCATTACCGGTGAATTCAATAATGCAGAATCTTTGAAGTTGGATGAAGTATTCCCACTTTTTATCAGCCAGATGGAGTCGATGCTAACTACTGATGAAATGAATTCTCGCCATGCCCACTGTTTCACCCTGTACCACAATGGTTTCACCTGCGAAGCCGATACCCTTGGCAGTTGCGGCTACGTATACATCGCCGTTTACCCCACTCACCGTTAACTACTTTCACAAGAGCAAATATGAAAACTCTGCCTGCAACAACTCCGCAGGCGGCGACGCTATGTCTGTCGCCCGTGGCAGTCTGGCAAATGCTGCTTGCACGCCTGCTGGAACAGCATTATGGCCTGACACTTAACGACACGCCGTTCTGCGATGAAACTGTTATTAAGGAACATATTGATGCCGGTATCACTCTGGTTAATGCCGTTAACTTTTTGGTGGAGAAATATGAGTTGGTTCGGATCGATCGCAAAGGTTTTACCTCACAGGAGCAAGCATCATATTTGACCGTGACAGACATACTTCATGCCAGAAGAGCTTGCGGACTGATGACTCGTTTTTCTTACCGGGAAGTAAGTAATATAGTTCTTAGCCGATCGCGGTAGTGAGAAAGACTTCAGGAGCCGAGAATATTTGCACGGTCTGTGAAAAAATTGGTGATATTGGAGACTCGGTGAAAGGCTCATCGAGTTGCATGAAAAACAAGGTGGGGGCACGAAAGGGGGCATTTATAAAGATGAAACAAGAAAATATATATATTTATCAATGGTTGTATGGGTTGTGTTGTGTTCCTATTATCGCACCACTCTAAAACCTCCATTTGCCATCCCTCACCAATATACTCAACGCGCTGTCACTTCCCGACATCCATTTTTACTACTCTGGACATTCTGAGTCATGCCCGGACTAAAAGGCTTAAAAAGAAATATACGTTTCAGACCGATCCTTTTCTTATAAAAAGACGATAAAATTTACGTTTTTATAAATAGATAAACTTTTGGGATTCGCAGGGACATTACTCTGCCGGAGACGGAATACCAAACTGGATTAGCTTGAGAATGTAAAGCTTGAAGGCTTTGCTAATATAAAGCGCCATTTACCATTAACTAAATCCATATAAACTAAAATCACTAATCTGCTTTGCCAATGATTTCCTCGCATTTCGAATGCTCTTTTGCGAGCATCGCCTCCGTGTATAAAGGATCTAATTCATACTGGATCCGTGCTGCGTTCAGCTTTCTCCATGCTGATATATATGCATTGCCCTTGGTTCCTGATTTCATAAATGTAATGACGGCTGTGGCAATAGCGACGAAAACAGGCAGCATTGTAGACCCAGCGTGACTATTTTGCGCAATCACTGCTGAGCCGATACTCGCTGATAAACCAAGGCTATAGTGTGTAATATTCCAAAACCAGAATGCCCACCACCATACTTTAAGTTGCTTTGTTATCTGTTCTGGAGCTGTTCTTTCATTTGCCATTTTAATCAGCCTCCGTAATAAAAATATTCACGGATGAAAATAGTACTTTCAGGTGATTGAAAATTAATGGCGATAAAATACGCCTGTCTACATATAACACTTTCACAAGAAACACCATTAATATATAGATAAAACAGCGCCATTTTTGCAAATGGCACTGTTTTAATTTTTCAGCATTTTGATCAAATACCTTTATCCCGGCATCACGCCGTCATAAACGCATCCAGATCATCCACATTTTTAATGATTTTATCGTCTTCAACGCCATGTGCTTGTGCAAGCGTGATGCTCGCTTCCAGCAACTGACGGTTATTTTCGACATTAAAGGCAGCCGCCGTCAGTTCACCCAGGGCGGCAAATTCGGACAAGATACGGTTAAGCACCTGTTGTTCAAGAGCATTTAACCGGCGGGCAAACTCATCCATGCGAGCCTGCAACGCCTGACGCGTTTTACCGTCCAGGCTTTTGGCCACGGTGACCATAAACTTCCCGGAAATCGAACCAATAAGCGCTCCCAGTACCGGCACAGGGATCAACGCCTGTCCCGCGACGGTCATGGCGCCGACGATGGCCGACTCCGCGCAGACGATAAGCCCAAGGTCGGTGAACTCATTAAGATCGATCTCCCCGCGCTGATAAGAGAGAGCAAGGCTTGCCACACCTTTGGTCGCGGTGACCAGCGCGCTGGCAAAGGGCGCTCCCATCGACGCGTAGTTGGTCAGGGTATAGATAGCCCCAGCGGATACGCCACCGACAGCTGCACCTTTCAACGAATCCAGCCCAACGTCCTGCCAGTCCTGGGCATCAAAGTCGCCACTGAAGATATTTTTGCCGTCTCGGTATTTGCGGTATATCCCGGTACCTAGCGCAAAGGCGCCACCCACCGCGGCCCCCATCGCCGTTGCGCGCATTCCTTCGGCCAGCGAAGGCTGATGATCATCGATGATCTCAGCGCGTTTCGTGTCGTTCTGTCTGGCAAGCTCCTGATCGTGCTTGTCGAGCGTCTCGTCGATTTTACCCAGCTGCACATCCTTGTAGTCAGAGACCCCCGGACGCACGACGTCGGCAAAAGGACGTTGCGTTTGCCTTTCAATTTCAGCGACTTTTGCTTTAATGGCCTCAATTGTGCTCGATTTAAGTCCTTCAACGGGTTTGCCGTCGAGAACGTCCTGAATCTCCTGCCAGGTATCTTTCGGAATATGGTAGAACGCCCCATCCTTGCCGAAATTGGGGTAGGCTTCCATGTGCTTCAGGACATGCACCAGGTTATTGTTGGTGCCGTTAATGAATTTGGACTGAACGTCCAGGCCATCAATCAGATAATCTTGCGATGCGGTGCGGCCCACTCCCTCAAACGTGGCGCGAAAGGTCGAGGCATCCTGTAGTCTCTCTTCAATAGCCTGCTCAGAATTGCGCACGGCCACCTCAACCTGCTCGGCGATTTCGCCATGTTTGGTGCTCATGCTGCCGAGAATATTGCCCGGCGAGGCGACAAATTCACGCACCTTCTGCATCTGTTCACGAGCCAGCTCAAACGCAATATCCTGCTGAGAGAGCGTTAAAGTCTCATCGTCAATACGCGCCTGGTTGAGGGCATTTACCGCACTGCCGATGAGCTGATCGCCCATCGGAGTATGACTTTTCATCCCGTCCATCACTGGATTTTCTTGTTGATCAGTTTTGACAAGGCATTGATATGGTTAACCAATGCACTCAGCTGCTCTTTCTGATGGGTATTGAACTGGCTGTAATCGCGCGGTGCGGTCTTTTCCAGTACATCCACGATACCCTCAGTGCCCTGATAATGTTCAGAGGTCAGCGTTTTCAACTCCTCGGCGCTGCGTTCCACGATGCGCAGTTTTGAGGTTTGCGAACGCACTTCACGCTCTTCGGTCTGAGCCTGGTCGATGATTTTGCCGTTTTTACGACGTGCCAGTAAGGTGCCGCCCGCGATACCCACCGCACCGATCCCCCAACCAACCGGGCCTGCGAGCGCCAGCAGCGCACTTCCCGCAGACATCCCGCCACCGCCTGCTGCCAGCGCACCGCCACCCAGCCAGGCCAGGGCGGCATTGGTTGCCGCAGCGCCGCTCAGGGTGGCGATTGCCGTTCCGGTAGAGGCCGTGCCGAAGGTGGTAGCAATCGCAAGTGCCGCAGTAGGGGCAAACGCCGCGACGCCTGCACCCACGGCAACACCCGCCGCGGCGGTACCTTTACCCACGTGAGAGGCGCGATACTCTTCTTCCAGCTTTTCGACCACATCGTCGAACTCGGCAATTTCCGCTTTCAGCTCGCTCCAGGATTTATCGAACTCTTTTGGCGTATTCGCCAGACGGTTAACGAAGTGCTCGCCACGCGCAATCAGGTCTTTGCTGCACTTCTGGCGCAGTAAAAACAGGTCGGTGATAGCTGTCTGGGTATCCGTTGCCTGTGATTCATAACGCGTTCTGGCTCGGGAAAGGCTCTCTAATGCTTCTTTTCTTTCTGTTCCGCGTAACATGATTTATTCCTGCTCTGTGTGGTCTAAATGTGTCCCGTTACCCTGCGATCCCATTTCCGCCATTTGCTGAGTCAGCTTCTGGATAAAATGGTGTTGCAGGCTAACCGGAGAAATAATGGTGAGATTCGGAAACCAGTATCGAAGTAACGGAAATAGCTGGTTTTCATGCGCCATCTCGGTCTGCACAATCACGTCGCCGTTCGGTTCTTGTCGTAGGATTTTTTGCGCGGGCAGCACGCTGCGGCGCTGGAAGTAGTAACTGACTTCTGCCGCAATTTTGATTTGCACCGTCTGCTTATCCAGGGAAAACCACACGTCATCTTCTTCGGCGAAATATTTCGCGATGTGCGGCTCTGGGGTGAAATGCTCAGATCGCAGATTCAGCCAGCGGATTTTACTGAGCTGATATCCCTTCACGTTGCCGTTCTCGACAGCACCGAGATACCACACGCCTTTAATATTAATAAGCTGATAAGGGGCAACGGTGCGCAGCGTATTTTTATAGTGGAATTCGCAGATACTGTTCTGGCGAATGGCTTTATCAAACAGACTGAAATTATTTTCCAGTGCACGTTTAGCGTCGGGATCGCCGGGCAGAGTACGGATGCTGAGTGAGGTTAAATCAGGCTTGAGAATGAGCTTATTGGCAGGAATTAGCTCCTCCATGCCCAACAGGCTGATAAGGTTCTGCAACTCTTTGAGGGTCTGGGGCCTGGCATACGCGGGGGACAGTCTGTAAATACCGTTACCATCATGAATGATTCGATCGCCCAGGCGATTAAGATCACGATACAGCGTACGCTCGCTGATATTAAATTCATCCAGCAATTTCTGGCGTGAGACATAACCGTACTGATATAGCGCCGAAATAATGACGGTTATCCGTTGGACCATGACCTCGTGTCCGCTCATGCGTGCTCCCCTGACAATTTTTCCTTAAGGTTACAGTCGCTTCCTGACAGGTCATGTCAGAAAGAACCTGGCGGAGTTAATTGCCGCCTGGAGATCAGGTATCGGCAACGCGGAGGTATTTCTTAAGGAAAATTATCGAGAGTGGTCAATATGTTGCTTTTAATGCCCCTGATAATGGCAAGCTCAATATTTCGCTGAGAAAGCGAGAGAAAAGAGCGGTTTTTACGCAGGCTTCGTATTCAACCAACGCGCATACTCACCCGGCCACGCAACCGTTTCTGTTCCCTGTCGGCCCATACCAAAGCCATGTCCACCTGTTGGGTAGCGATGCAGCTCTGCCGGGACATGGTTGGCCATACAGGCGTCATACATGATCAGTGAGTTGTGAGGATCGGAAAGCGGGTCGTCTTTCGCCTGCACAATAAAACAGGGCGGCGTATCGGGTGAGACAAAGTTCTGTACCGACCACGCAGCTTCTTCTGCGGCGCTGGCGTGTGGCCCAACCAGAATTTTGTGGGTTGAAGTATGGGTGTACGGTTTTTCGAGCGTAATAACCGGGTAAATTAGCGCGGCACAATCGGGCCTGGCCGTTTGCTCATCAATCTCGTCCCGGGCGGTATAAGTGCGAAAGTCTGGCCGCGTAGCCGCCATACCCATCAGATGCCCGCCTGCGGAGAACCCGAGCACGCTGACCTGTTTCTCCCGCTGGCGGATAATGCGCAGCGCCCGCTGGGCATCCTGTAAGGCCACCCGATCCCCGTCGTGCCAACCCTCAGCGGGCAGGCGATAGGTGAGGATATACGCCGTATAGCCACGAGCGACCAGCCAGTGCGCGGCGGGCAGAGCTTCTTTACCGGTCTGGATTTGTTTATAGCCGCCGCCTGCGGCAATCAGCACGCCATGCCCGTTGGGCGCGGGTGGCGCCAGTACGCTAAGGCTCGGTAC
Source organism: Enterobacter sp. Li2LvB3 (assembly GCF_056156645.1). NCBI lineage: Bacteria > Pseudomonadati > Pseudomonadota > Gammaproteobacteria > Enterobacterales > Enterobacteriaceae > Enterobacter > Enterobacter sp. Li2LvB3. Next base: position 13,176 of record NZ_JBSICG010000038.1, read on the forward strand.
CGCAATGTGTCGTATTGCGCCAGAAGGTGAAGCAATCCGCTGCCCTGTAGGCCCGCCGCCGCCCGGCGGTGTGCCGTTCCAGAGTGGGATTTCCGTAAACTGTTGTGGTGCGATAGCGGAAAAAGCCCGGTGGGGGAGGGCAACGGCGGCCGCTAATCCCATCAAAAAGTGGCGACGGTTCATGCAGGGTTCTCCTGAAGACGCTCAGCCAGTCTCCAGCATCCCAAAACTGACAATGCGGGCACGGCCAAGCTCTTTCGCGCGGTACAGCGCCACGTCTGCTGCGCGCAGCAGGCTGTCGCTTTGGGCATGTTGCGGATAACTGGCGATGCCGATAGAGACATCCACCGGGCCAATTTCAGAAAGCCCGTAACGCAGCGACAGCTCATGCACGGAATTGAAAATATCCGTTGCGCAGGCCTGGGCCACTTCTTCATTCGCCCCGGACAAGATCGCCAGAAACTCTTCCCCGCCATAGCGGAAGGCCATCCCACCGTCATGCACGGCGCGTTGAACAATTGAAGCCACGCTATTTATCACCTGATCTCCCGCCTCATGGCCAAAGCGGTCATTAATGCTCTTGAAGTGGTCAATATCGATCATCAGACAACTTACCGGCTCGTGGTTGCGCATGGCCTGCGCCACCTGCGTGCGCAGCGTGTCTTCCAGATGATGACGGTTGCGTAAGCCCGTGAGGGGGTCGAACAACGCTTTTTCAAGCAGCGCATCGCGCAGTCGCTGGTTTGCCAGCGCCAGCCCAAGCGCTTCAGCCATCAGCTCAAGATACGCCCGGGAAGGGGCGGTTTCCGGGGTGATGTTCTGGAAAGAGAGCAAGCCAATGGCCTCGCCCTGGGCGATAAGCGGCACGCACAGCGTGTTATTCAGGCTGGACTCCGGCAAATGATAGCAGGAGATATCCGGCTCGCCGTTTACCGGCGGGTGACTCTGACCGCGACGCACGGCCCAGCATTCGTCCGGGTGGAACGGTGTATTTTTGCCCTCAGGTGACAGCCATTCGGCCACGCAGCGCATCTGCCATGGATCGCGATCGAGGATGTATAACCGCCCGGCGATGCCCGGCGCAATATTGGGCGCGAACAACTCCGCGACGTTAATCACATCGGCGAAATTTTCACAGCCTTGTAGCCGCTGCGTCATGCGCGCCAGCAGTTCACGGATGGCCCAGTCGGCATCACGCTCTTTTTCCAGCCGTTGTCGGGCCAGGCCGTTTTCACGGAATATGCGGATGGCCTGCGCCATATCGCCAATCTCATCAATCTGGTTAAAGTTAGGCGTTTCGACGGCGTAATCCTGAGACGCCAGGCGATGCACCACATCGCTCAGACGCACAACCGGGCGCAGCACGCGGCGCTTTAAGATGAACCCGAGCACAAACAAAAACAGCAGGGCGGTGGTGCCTACCATGATTTCAGACAGCGTGCGCAGGGTTTTGGATGTTTTGGTGGCATCCTCGACGGCGGTGCGGGCACGCTTGTCCAGCAGCAAGCGGAAATGGTCAATCTGGTTCTGAACGCGATCCAGCTCCTGCTCATATTGCCCGCCGTACAACAGCGCAACGGCCTGGGGGGCTTCATCGCGCGCCACGCTGGCTATCGCTGATTGCTGCTCGTCCTGTAGCTCATCAATTATCTTTAACCCTTCATGCAATAACGCCAGCTCCTCCCCTGTCGCCCCATTGTCTTTCAGCCGGGACAGCCGGGTCTCGATGGACTGTAACGACCCCTCTTTCTGGCGATATTCACTGAGTATTTGCGGCTCTTTTTTGACGACATACAGCCGGGCTAAGTCGGATAACGCCCAGGCATCGGTTTCAACATCCTCAGTGAGTTGATCAAAAACCTGTCGCTGCAGGACGGCCTGACGCTCGACAGTGTCTGCGTTTGAAGCCATCAGCATGACGATGCCAGAGGCGATGGTCAGGCATACCGTTGCACCGTATGCCCAGTTAGTGATCGTGGCAATTCTCACCGGTTAGATCCTTTTACGACTTAAGTGGGATAGCATCTTTAAAAATTATAGAAAACGGCTGATTTCTCGCGAAAAAAAAGACGGCGCAAAGCCGTCTGGTGTGATTGTTATCGTCAATACACTATAAATCTGGAGGGTTTTTCCCTTCTTCAATAAAGTCAGGATCCAGCTCCTCGGCGTTACCTTCATGATCGCGGCCGGAGAAGAGATTCCAGCAGGCAAGAAACAGAGCGGCAATCAGTGGGCCAATGACAAAACCGTTGATGCCGTAAAGCTCCATACCGCCAAGTGTCGAGATAAGGATCAGATAGTCCGGCATTTTGGTGTCTTTGCCGACCAGCAACGGGCGCAGAATGTTATCCACCAGCCCGACGATAATCACAAAGAAACCAACAATAAACAGCCCTTGCCACAGCTGATGGGTGGCAAACAGGAAGATAGCGGCGGGCACCCAGACAATGGCCGACCCCACGGCAGGCACAAGGGAAAGGAATGCCATCAGTGCCCCCCACAGCACGCTGCCATCAATACCCGCAATCGCAAATGCAATTCCGCCAAGCGTACCCTGAACCACCGCCACAACCGCTGTGCCTTTCACCGTGGCGCGCGATACGCCGACGAATTTGGCGAACAGATGTTGTTTGGCAAAATCTGACAGTGGCAGGGAATCCAGGATCTGCCGTACCAGGTACGGCCCGTCTTTGAGCAGGAAAAACAGCAGATACAACATAATGCCGAAGCTGATAGCAAAGCCGAATGTACCTTTGCCGATCAGAAATGCGCTCCCTGCCAGATACTGCCCGCCCTGCAAAGCCACATCAGAGAGCTTTTTCTGAATTTGCGCTGCGTTATCCAGATTATGATCGGCGAGGAAGCCGCTGGCCCAGCCCGGCAGGTGGGCAAACAGGCTGGCAACCACTTCCGGGAACTGCGTGTTGTTTTGCTGAAGCTTGGTGTACACCACGTTCAGCTCAATGGCGAGTGACGAGAGGATCACCATCAGTGGAATAAAGACGATCAGGCAAATCAGGCCAATGGTCAGAAGCGACGCCAGTCCGTTACGATCGCCCAGCGCGGCGCGCAGCTTGTTTTTTACCGGGTTAAAGATGATGGTCAGGATCGCGGCCCAGAGGATCGCAGAGAAGTAAGGTGACAGCACATCGAAGAAGGCCCAGGTGACAAGGGCGAGAATGAAAAGAAAGAAACCTTTGGTCAGTCCGTTAAATCGCATCAGTTGATCCTGTAACTAAGAAACAGTGTCGACTATAGAACCGTTTACGGGATTTACCAATAATTGTGCGGCAGGAGAATTATGAATACCACTCATAACCACAGGTTTACCTTTTGCGCTGACCCTGAGCGATGGCACGCCGTGGATAATGGCGTGGATCATCGCGTTGTTTGCCGCTATCGCCATGCTGCTGGCGCAGAAAAAACAGTCAGATATCCTCAAACAGCGAGCTGACCAGCGCAATATGCGCCTTCACGCCCACTGCCAGCGCGGCCTCATCAATACGGAAGTGCGGGTTGTGGACGTTCCACACCGCGCCTTTCTCCTGATTACCGCAGCCGATAAACAGGAACGAGCCGGGGATTTTCTCCTGATAAGAGGAGAAGTCCTCGCTGCCAAACAGGGCGCGGTCGGCAAGTTGCAGGGTATCGCCGCCAAAGTGTTCGGCAATCGCCGCTCTGGCGATGGCATTGGTGTCGGCATGATTGTTGCCGACGGCATAACCTTGCTGCCAGCGGATCTCAGCGCGTGCGCCGTGGGCACTTACCACGCCGTCAATAATGCGCTGCATCAGCTGCGGTACCTGCTCGCGCACCTGCTGGTTATGGGTACGCACGGTTCCCGCCAGACGGGCGCTGTCCGGGATAACGTTATAGCTATCACCCGCCTGGAAGGTGGCAATGGTCAGCACCGGGGCGTTGATGGGGTCGAGATTACGCGCCACCACGTTTTGCAGGGCGCTGACCACTTCAGCACCGATAACCACCGGATCAATACAAAACTGCGGCATCGAGCCGTGGCCGCCCTGGCCATAAATGGTGATATCGAAGTTGTCGCTGGAGGCGACGTACACCCCTTCTTTCAGCGTGATTTTGCCGGTAGGGCTGGTCGGGAAGACGTGCAGGCCAAAGATCTTCTCCACATCGTCGACGACGCCTTTTTCTACCAGCTCACGCGCGCCGCCCGGCGGCACTTCTTCGGCTGGCTGGAAGATAAACTTGATGCTGCCGTGCAGCTGGCTGCGCAGATGGCAAAGAACTTTCGCCGCGCCCATCAGCATCGCAGTGTGCGCATCGTGGCCGCAGGCGTGCATCACGCCAGGTCTGGTTGAGCTGAACGTCTCGCCGCTCTCTTCCAGCAGCGGCAGGGCGTCGATATCCGCACGTAGCGCCCACATTGGGCCAGGTTTGTCACCGTGCAGTACGGCAATGACGCTGTTCTCTACCGGGCGGCTCAGCTCCAGCTCCGGCAGGGCTGCCAGCTCACGGGCGATATAATCAGCCGTCGGTTTCTCCTGAAAAGAGAGGTCCGGGTTGGCATGAATATGTCTGCGCCAGCGGATCACATCTTCATTGACGTCGCGGATAAGGTTTTCAATCGTACTTTTCATCACAGTCTCCTTCAGTCAGTCACGGGTTGCGAAGTGGCGGTTTTTTTGATTAACGGCGTGATAGCCACGCCAGCGCACACCATCGCCAGTGACAGGAAAATAAATGCGCTTTCATAGCTGTGGCTTTGCCCGACCAGATAGCCAATCACCACCGGGGAAACGAAACCGCCCAGCGTGCCGCCGGTATTGATAAGGCCAATCGCCGATCCCATGGTGCTTTCTGGCAGGCGCTTCATCGGCAGGGTAAAGGCGGTCACAAAGGTCGCCATCAGGAAGATCTCCCCCACAAACAGCAGGGCGCTGGCGGATAGCGCGGTCGAGGTATGGAAAATCCCGAGAATGGCGGCGGCGCTGATCAGCGCGCAGACCAAAATTACCTGCGGCTCGCGGTTGTGGAAATACTTGCCTACCAGCCAGCCGGTACAGAGCGAAGAGAGCCAAATCCCCGCGCCGCCAGCGGCCACAATGTAGCCCGATACCTCAAGCGGCATCCCCATGCTCTGCACGAAGAATTTTGGCAGCCAGGCCATCAGGCCATAGCTTGGAATATTGACGCAAAACACCGAGACAAATAGCAGCAGTACCGTGGGGTTACGCCACAACGCGGCGCTGCGTTCCTGCGATTGCGGCCGTGGCTCGGGCTTGTGATACGGCACGCGCAGGGCGATCAGCAAGGCGATGGCGCAGGCAACGATCCCTAACGAAACAAAGGAGATATGCCAGCCTAAGTGTTCCAGCGCTGAGACAGCCACAATCGGCCCGACGGTCATCGCCAGCCCCGCGGAAGAGAGCAGCACCGACTGGGCAAAAGTGCGTTTTTCCAGCGAGAAGTTACTGACTACTGCCTTGGCGCATGAGCAGGGGTAGCCGGAGTGCCCCACGCCCGAGAGAAAGCGGAACACCAGCAGCAGACCAAAACTCATCCCCAGCGCGCCAAAGCACAGGGCGAAGATCCCCAGTGCGCACAGGGACATGATCAGCATGGGTTTGTAGCCGATTCTGTCATTCAGCCAGCCTGCGGGCACCTGAAACAGCGAATAGGCAAGAAAGAAGATCCCGGTAATGTAGCCAAGCTGGGCGGTGCTCAGCCCGAACTCTTTTTCGATGGGCAGCAGGGCAAACCCCATCACGGTTTTATCGATGTACACCACGACATAGCCGATAAAGAGTAAAAAAATCATCTGTGACTGGCTTTTCATTATGTTTTCCGCCTGGCGTCAGAGTGCGATGAGAGAGGTTGTGTGCCCTCTGAATCTAGGGGTTTACCGAAAAGGCGGGAAGATATAATTTTTCTATAGGTGATGCTTTTTTGTTATAGGGTGAGTGATGAGATATTTGCCAAAAATTGGCCATCTTCAGGCCTTTCGTCAGGTCGCGCGTAGCGGCAGTATTCGTTCGGCGTCGCGTGAACTGGGCGTTTCGCAGCCCGGTTTGAGCCGTACCTTGCGTGAGCTTGAGCAAACTTTAGGCACACAACTTTTATTACGCAGTAAAGAGGGCATTGCCCTGACAGAAGCGGGGATCGCCTTTTCGCAACGGGCGGAGTGGGTGCTTGAAGAGCTAAAACGCGCCGCCGAAGAGGTGGAGCAGATTAACCACTACACCCATGGTCGGTTAACGGTGGGGTTTTCATCATTGATTGCCCTGACCGTGTTTCCCGATGTGGCCGATGCCTTTAAACAGACCCTGCCGCAGGTGCTGCTGACGGCCAAAGAGGGGCAGCTCTCTTCGCTGCTGCCGGGAGTGCGTAACGGCGAAATTGATATCGCCATTGGGTCCGTTGATCCCATGGCGCCGCCGGAAGGGGTGATGATCGAGCCGCTGTTCACCTCGCCGTTTTGTATTATTGCCCGCAAGGGGCACCCGCTGGCGAACGCCGACAATCTTCTGGCGCTACGGCAGGCCAAATGGCTGCTGCCCGAGTCCTCAATGGGTTATTACCAGCAACTGCAAAATGAACTGAGCCATTTTTACCGCCAGGTAGAGGTCACTCCGCTACGTACGGATTCCGTGATCACCGGGCTGAATATGGTGCTCAACGCTGATTACCTGACCGTGGTCGCCAGGGCGATGTGCCAGCCGTTGCAGCTTGACGACAGGCTGGTGGCACTGCCGATAACCCAGCTGCCCTCGGCCCAGTATTGTGCGGTGTGGTCGCAAAAATCGGCGATGACCACCAATGCCCGCCAGTTTTTGGTTCGCCTGCGCGAGGCCTGCAGACGGTTTAGCTGGTAGCCAGCAGATCCCACTTTCGACTGACCGAGGATTTCACTCTCCCGCGCCATGCTCTAAGTATCTGCTTGCGGAGGTGCTTATGGCCTGGCGACCCATTCTCTATGTGATCCTGACAACTCATCCCCGTCTTAGCGCGCGGCGTGCCCGGCTGCGCCTTGTACACGGCTAGCTTTTTATCGACAATCGCGGTATAACACACCTTCTTTGGATGTTTAGATGTCCATACGTATAGAAGGTAATATGCAAACACAACAAGAAAATGGGCAGCTTAAGCGCACCATGAAAACACGCCACCTGATTATGCTTTCGCTGGGTGGCGTGATTGGCACAGGGTTATTTTTCAATACCGGATACATTATTTCGACAACCGGGGCAGCAGGAACGCTGCTGGCGTACCTGATTGGCGCGCTGGTGGTCTGGCTGGTGATGCAGTGTCTGGGCGAACTCTCCGTCGCGATGCCAGAAACCGGCGCGTTTCACGTTTACGCTGCCCGCTATCTCGGCCCGGCCACCGGCTACACCGTGGCGTGGCTTTACTGGCTTACCTGGACGGTGGCGCTCGGTTCGAGCTTTACCGCCGCCGGATTCTGTATGCAGTACTGGTTCCCGCAGGTGCCCGTCTGGGCGTGGTGCGTGGTGTTCTGCGCGGTAATTTTTGGTCTGAACGTTATCTCCACGCGCTTCTTCGCTGAGGGGGAATTCTGGTTCTCGCTGATCAAAGTGATCACCATCATCGCCTTTATTATTCTTGGCGGCGCGGCGATCTTTGGTTTTATCCCGATGCAGGACGGTTCACCTGCGCCGGGCTTAACGAATATCACGGCTGAAGGCTGGTTCCCACATGGCGGTCTGCCGATCCTGATGACCATGGTGGCGGTGAACTTTGCGTTCTCTGGCACCGAGCTTATCGGCATTGCGGCCGGAGAGACGGAAAACCCGCACAAGGTGATCCCGGTGGCGATCCGCACCACCATCGCCCGCCTGATTATCTTCTTCATCGGCACCGTGTTTGTGCTGGCGGCGCTTATCCCGATGCAGCAGGCGGGGGTGGAAAAGAGCCCGTTTGTGCTGGTGTTTGAAAAAGTCGGCATTCCTTATGCCGCAGATATTTTTAACTTTGTGATTTTGACGGCGATCCTCTCAGCCGCAAACTCCGGGCTATATGCCTCGGGCCGGATGCTGTGGTCGCTCTCGAACGAGAAAACGCTGCCGCGTTGCTTTACCCGCGTTAATAAAAACGGCGTACCGCTGGCGGCGCTCTCCGTTTCCATGCTTGGCGGCGTGCTGGCGCTGTTCTCAAGCGTGGTGGCGCCAGACACTGTGTTTGTGGCGCTGTCGGCAATTTCCGGCTTTGCGGTAGTGGCAGTGTGGATAAGTATTTGCGCATCGCACTTTGTTTTCCGCCGTCGCCATGTGCAGTCCGGCCAGCCGCTGTCTGCGTTGCAGTATCGCGCGCCATGGTATCCGCTGGTGCCGGTGCTCGGGTTTGTGTTGTGCGTGGTGGCTTGCGTAGGCCTGGCGTTTGACCCAAGCCAGAGAATTGCTCTTTACTGCGGGATACCTTTTGTGGCGCTGTGTTATGGTGCGTACTACCTGACCCGACATCTGACAACGCAGGAGCCTGAACATGTCGCAGAATAATCCGCTGAGCGCCATCCTTGAAACACAACCCTTTGTCGTTCTCGACGGGGCGATGGCAACGGAGCTGGAAGCGCGCGGTTGTAACCTTGCCGATAGCCTGTGGTCGGCCAAAGTGCTGGTAGAAAACCCGGAACTTATCCGTGAAGTGCACCTCGACTATTTCCGCGCCGGGGCGCAGGTGGCGATTACCGCCAGTTACCAGGCAACACCCGCAGGTTTTGCGGCACGTGGCCTGGATGACGCGCAATCCCGCACGCTGATCGGCAAAAGCGTGGAGCTGGCGCGTAAGGCGCGCGAAGCGTACCTGGCTGAAAACCCGCACGCGGGCACGCTGCTGGTAGCCGGCTCTGTGGGGCCATACGGCGCGTATCTGGCCGATGGCTCCGAATACCGCGGTGACTATGTGCGTAGCGCAGAAGAGTTTACCGCGTTCCACCGTCCACGCGTTGAAGCGCTGCTGGATGCCGGGGCCGATTTGCTGGCGTGTGAAACGCTACCCTCTTTTGCCGAGAGCAAAGCTCTTGCCGCGTTGCTGAGCGAGTATCCGCGCGCCCGCGCGTGGTTCTCGTTTACCCTGCGTGACAGCGAGCATTTAAGCGATGGCACACCGCTGCGTGAAGTGATTGCAGAGCTGGCGCACTACCCGCAGATTGTGGCGCTGGGCATTAACTGCATCGCGCTGGAGAACACCACGGCGGCGCTGCGCTATCTGCAAAGCCTGACCTCGCTGCCGCTGGTGGTTTATCCCAATTCTGGTGAGCACTATGATGCGGTGACGAAAACCTGGCACCACCATGGTGAGGCTTGCGAAACGCTGGCAGGCTATTTACCGCAGTGGCTGGCGGCAGGCGCAAAATTAATTGGTGGATGCTGTCGCACCACGCCGAAAGATATTGCTGAGCTGACGGCTCAGCGCTGAGTTTTTGTGCGGTCTGATGCCCTCACCCCGGCCCTCTCCCACAGGGAGAGGGTTAGGGTGAGGGGTAAAAGTGCGCTCAAATCACGCCGCGTCCGCCAGCACAAACATCCCGTACGGATGGATCTCCAGATAATACGCCTCGTCCACGTCCGGTTGCAGGCGCGTCGCATTCACCTGCAACAGAATCTCCTGCCCATGCCAATCAACTATCACCTCGTACTGCGGCCCCATATAGGCCACATGACGAATAATGCAGCGCTGGCTTGCCTCACCGTGCTCGCTCAGCGTAATGGCCTCTGGACGCACGCCGACCGTGCCGTTGCCTTGTGAGGCAAAGTGCAGCGGACGCGGCAGACGGTAACCGTGGATCGCCACATAGTCGTGAGTAAAGTCTGCCGGGAACAGGTTGGCGTCCCCCATAAAGCTCGCCATAAAGCGCGACGCGGGCTGGCGATACAGATCCTGCGGCGAACCAATCTGCATAATGTTGCCTTTGTTCATCACCAGCACGGTATCTGATACCGCAAAAGCCTCGCTCTGATCGTGCGTCACGTACAGGGAGGTGATGTTGAACTGCTTTTGCAGCTCGCGAATTTTGTCGCGCATGCTGCGTCGCAGGTTGGCATCGAGGTTACTTAGCGGCTCATCGAACAACAGCACTTTCGGTTTGAGGATCAGCGCACGTGCCAGCGCCACGCGCTGCTGCTGCCCACCGGAAATCTGATCCACGTAGCGATCGTCAAAGCCTTCAAGATCCACCATCGCCAGCGCCTCTTTCACGCGGGTTTTGATCTCCGCACGCGACACGCCCAGCATCTTCAGGCCGTAGCCGACGTTCTCCCCCAGCGACATATGCGGGAAGAGGGCATAAGACTGAAATACCATGCAGATATCACGCTGCTGAATGGAGCGATGGGTCACGTCTTCGCCGTCGATAAAAATCTGCCCGTCGGTCGGTTTTTCCAGCCCCGCCACCAGACGCAGCACGGTGGTTTTCCCGCAGCCCGACGGGCCGAGCAGCGTCACCATCTGCCCCTGGGGGATAGCCAGGTTGATGTTTTCAATCACCGTGTTGGCGCCAAAGCGCTTGGTCACGTTACGCAGTTCAACGAAATGTTTCTGAGTCATAGTGTTACGCCTGGTTTTTGGCTTTTGAACGGGAGGTACGAGACTCCCCGATCAGCCAGTCAAAGAGGAAAATGATCGCCAGCATGACCACAATCAGGATCGAGCCGTAGGCAATCGCCACGCCGTATTCGCCGTCTTCCACGCGGTTCAGAATGTAGGCCGTTGCCACGCGGGTATCCGGCGTGACGAGGAACACAATGGCGCTGACGGTGGTAATGGCGCGCACAAAGCTGTAGATCAGCGCCGACAAAATGGCCGGACGCAGCAGCGGCAGCAGGATGTGGGTGATGGTGCGTAGCGAACCGGCGCGCAGGCTGAGCGAGGCTTCATCCAGCGATTTGTCGATCTGGCCTAAGCCCGCGATCCCGGCACGAATGCCCACCGGCACGTTACGCATCACCATCGAGATAATGACGATGGCAGCCGTACCCGTGAGGTACACCGGTGCGCTGTTAAACGCCAGGATGTACGACACGCCCGCCACGGTACCCGGCACGGCGAAGCACAGCATGGTGGTGAACTCGATGGTCTTTTTGCCCCTGAACTGCTGACGAACAACTATCCACGCAATCAGCAGGCCGAAGGCGGCGGTAATCGGTGCCGCAATCCCGGCGTAGAGCAGGGTGTCGAGCAGCGAAGGCCACGCGCCATCGCTCATTCCCTGGCCGAACAGCTTGATAAAGTTATCCAGCGTCAGGGTGTAATCCACCCCCCAGTTGACGGTAAAGCTGCCGTAGAAAATGCTGCCGTAGAGCAGGGCGTTAAAGGCGATCCACACCGCCAGCAGGGCAACGACGCTCCACACCAGCGTCACCGGCAGCGGCTGCACGTCGCCGCGGTAAGATTTACCGGAGACCGTGACGTACGAACGCTTGCCAATCCATATGTACTGAATGCAGAACACCAGCAGCGAGAAGAGCAGCAGGAAGGCCCCGAGGGTGCTCGCCGCCTGATAATCCAGCTGGGAACCGGTGATGTAGAAGTAGATTTGCGTTGCCAGCACGTCGAAGTTACCGCCCAGCACCAGCGGGTTACTGAAGTCGGCCAGCGACTGCACGATGACAATCAAAAACGCATTCGCCAGCGCCGGTTTCAGCAGCGGTACAAAGACGCCGTTAAAGGTCTGCCAGCGGCTGGCGCGCAGCGTGTAGGAGGCCTCTTCCAGCGACGGGTGAATGGTCTTGATTGCGCCGTCGAGGATCATAAAGGCCATTGGCGTGAAGGCCAGCACCTGGGCCAGCCAGATCCCGGTGAAGCCGTACAGCCAGTTGGTGTTGGTTAACCCAAACCAGTCCACCATCAGTTCGGTGACGTAGCCGGAGCGTCCCATCATCAGCGTAACACCTAAGCCCACCACGAACGGCGGGGTGACGATCGGCAGGATGGAGAAGATACGGCCAATAATGGCGCTGCGTTTGGCAATGCGCGTGGTGTAGATCGCCAGCACCAGCCCGAAGAAGGTGCAGCCGATCCCAACGGCAATCGACAGCAGGATCGAATTGATGATCACCTGAATAATGTGCGCCTGTGCCAGCACATTCATAAACGCCAGCGGCGCGAATTCGCCCGCGTCGTTGGTGAACATCGGGATAAAGATGGCGATGCTCGGCCAGACGATAAAGATGCCGATCAGTGCCACGATGGTAATCAGCGAACCGATAACAAAGCGATCGCCGCCCAGCCATTCAAGGCGGGTGAGGGCGAGAGTCATGATCGCCCCCAGCGCCACAAAGAGCACGATAGTGGCGTAGCCTAACCCGCGTCCTTCAAGGGTGGCACTGATGACGATAAAGGCCATGCACAGCAGCGCCCAGCTCGCGTCGAGGTAGTGGCGGCTACGCTGTTCACGCTTCGCTTCGTTAAACGGACGCACCAGCAGCAGGCTGGGGAGCAGATACCACAGCCAGCTAATATTGAAATGGGACCAGCTGTAGGCGTCGAGGATCTCGTCGCCGGTGGATTCCAGCAGGCCGTAATCAAGGCTCCAGCTCGGCAGCAGGGCAAACGCCAGCCAGCCGAGTAAAACCCAAAGGAATACTGCATCCCGTTTTTTGGCGGGATGGAGAGCGAGTGTCTGTGACATAAGTTTTCCGGGTGTTGGATGCCCGGCGCACGATTCAGCCGGGCGGTAACCACTGTTCGCGGGCTTATTTACCCATCTTCACGTCGCTGACCCATTTGTTGATCAACGCTTTACGTACGTCCGTGGAGCCGTATTTGTCCATGTCGTAGCTGATGAGCTTCAGGTCATCGAGCTTGAGCGAGTTGGGGGAGGTTTCTGCCGTGGTGTTGGTGAGGATCTGGTAGGACTTACCTTTCTTCCATGCCAGCTCCTGGGCTTCTTTAGAGAGCACCCAGTCCACGAACAGCTTCGCGTTCTCTTCGTTGCGGGCCCCTTTCAGAATGCTCACGCCACCAATTTCATACCCGGTGCCTTCGCACGGGGAGATCAGCTCCAGCGGTGCGCCCTGTTCTTTTTCCAGCGAGTAGTCGTGCAGGAAGCCGATCCCGATGGCGGTTTCACCGCGCGCGGCGTTACGCGCCGGGGCAATCCCCGATTTGGTATACTGAGAGACGTTGCCGTTAAGCTGCTTCAAATAATCGAACGCCTGATCTTCACCCCACAGCTGGACGAAGGTGGCCAGGGCGGTGTAAGCCGTGCCGGAACTTTGCGGATCGGCAATCTGGATCTCGCCTTTGTATTCGGGTTTGGTCAGATCTTTCCAGCACTGCGGCACTGGCAGATTTTTCTCTTTCAGGCGCTGAGTATTCACGCCAAAGCCTAAAATGCCGACGTACACCGCCGAAGAGAGGTTGCCTTTCACTTTGGCCGGATCGCGGAATTTCTCCATGATCTGCTCCAGATTCTTCGATTTGTACGGCTGTAGCAGACCCATTTCCCCGGCCTGGGATTGCGGATCCAGGGTACCGCCGTACCAGACGTCGGCCTGCGGGTTTTTCTTCTCGGCATCAACTTTCGCCAGCGTGCTGCCGGAGCCGTTGCGGATAAAGGAGGTTTTGACGTCGTACTTATCGCCGAACGCTTTGGTTTCGGCTTCGCACATTTCGTTGGTGGCACTGCAATACACCACCAGGCGGCCCTTGGCCTGTGCGGCACCGGTTAAGGTGGCCAGCGCGATCCCGGAAGCAATGAGGGTAGAGAGAAGCGTTGTTTTCATTATTCAGCCCTTTTTATGACGTTATGTGACTGCGAGAAGCGGTGATGCCCGCCATCAGCAGCGGCATCAGTAACAAACCCATCAGCACGGCGGCGATCGAGAGTAAACTGAACATCCCCGACCAGCCGTAGCGTTCGATCACCTGCGACAGCGGCCATCCGGCGAGCGCGGCCCCCAGATAAGCGAACACGCCAAGAAAACCGGTAATGGAACCCGCTGCCTGCTTATGCCCGCACTCCACGGCGGCAAGGCCGATGAGCATCTGCGGACCAAAGACAAAAAATCCCACCGTAAAAAAGCACATTGCCAGCAGGGCGTAGTGATGGACCGGGGCCAGCCACAGGGCAGCCACCGACACCATTAGCCCCAGCGTGAACAGCAAAATCATGGGCGCACGCTGGCCGCTGAACAATAAATCCGAGCCCCATCCGGCAAACAGCGCCCCCAGCAGGCCGCCCACTTCGAACAACATCACCGTGGCGTTAGCGCTTAACAGGTTCACCCCGTGGCTCTCTGCCAGCCAGATGTTGCCCCAGTCGTTCAGGGCGATACGGATGAGATACACCAGCACATACGACGCCCCGAGCAGCCAGATCGTCGGGTTTTGCAGCATGGTGGTGCGTAACATCTGCCACAAACCCATGGGTGGACTTTGCTGTTGCTGGCGCAGCTCCAGCGGATCGTTGCGCCACTCCCCGACCGTTGGCAGACCCTCTTCCTGCGGTGTGCCCCGCAGTTGTGTGGTCAGCCACAGGCCGAGCACGATGCTGATAATCCCCGGTGTCAGCATCGCCGCCTGCCAGCCCCATCGGTGGGCGGCAACGGCGCAAATCAGCGGAATAATCGCCCCACCGATATTGATGGAGGTATTCCAGCAGCCCCACCAGAAGCCGCGCTCGTTGCGCGAGTACCAGTGGGTGAGCAACCTGGCGCAGGGCGGCCATCCCCAACCCTGAAAGAAGCCGTTCAGCGTCCAGATAAACAGCAGCAGCGGGAAGGCGTCGCTAAAGCTGAACAGTACGTTCAGCACGCCCGTCGCCATCAGCCCGATGCCCATAAACGCCCGCTGTCCGTGGCTGTCGTGCCAGAGTCCGGCGGCAAATTTCGACAGCCCGTAGCTGAGGTAAAACAGCGAGCCGATAAGCCCGATATCGCTTTTGCTCAGCCCCAAATCCATCTGCAGCGCGGGTAAAACGTAGTTGAGGCTTTTTCGCGTCAGGTAAAACGCGGCATAGCCGATTGCCATACACAGCAGCAGTCTGGGGCGCAGCGCCCGGTAACGTTGTGAAACCTGTTCAGCAGACAGTGCGTGCATGGCGTTCTCCGTTTGAGATGACTGTATGTAAGCGCGGCTAAAATGGGATGAGACAAAGTCTGGAGTGACTAAGACTTTTTCCTGGTCAGAGATGCGTTTGTTGCAAATTTGTGGGCAGGTTAACAATTACGCGCGTCCCGATGTGGGACTCCAGCGTCAGCTCACCGCCCAGCGCAGAGACGCGCTCGCGCATCCCCTGAATGCCAAACCCCGGCACCTGCTGCGGGCTGATGCCGCTGCCGTTGTCACGGACTTCAAGGTGCAGACGGCTGTCCCGCAGGCAGAGCAGGATACTGACTTCGGTGGCATCGGCGTGTTTGCTCACGTTATTGAGCAGCTCCTGGAGCAGGCGATAGAGCGTAAAGACCAGCGTTTCGCTGTCTGGCGGGGTGGCGAGCTGGTAATGAAAACGACAGCGGATCCCGCGCTCGGCAAATGCGAACTCATTCACCAGGTGGTGCAACGCCTCTTTAAGCGACAGCTCGTCCAGCACCGGCGGGCGCAGCTGGCGTAACAGCTGGCGCGTGGAGTGGTGAATGCGTCGCGCGAGGTCGTTGATTTGTCCGGCGGCCTCAACGGCAAGCTCCGTATCGCCCGCCCGTTTCACCAGCTGGGACTGGATCTGAATGGCGGTGATGTTCTGGCCGATCTCATCATGAAGCTCGCGTGCCAGCTGCTTGCGGGTGTCCTCCTCGCTGTGGATCAGCTTTTCCGTCAGCGCCTGTTTGGCCTGCAACTCCGCTTCCAGCCGACGGCGATAGCTATCGAGGTTCATCGCCAGATGTTGCTGGCGGCTTATGGCGATCCCAAGCCCTATCCCCAGCAGCGACTGGGTCGCGAGAAAAATTTCCAGCTCCAGCAGATCGCTAAAGCCCACGCCCACCTGGCGGGCAATGGTAATCATCATGCTGCCGAGCAACCCCGACAGCACGCCGCCCTGCCAGCCGAATTTCCACGCCATCACCACGTTGGGCAGGAACACCACAATCAGCAATAAACGCTCCAGCGCCGGGGAGAGCACCATCTGGGTGCCGATACCAATAATGAAAAACAGGCTGCACCAGATAATCAGCGAGGTGCGTAGCGGCGGGTTGCTGGTATCCAGCCCCAGCAGGTGGTAGCGATGCTGCTGACGCAAAAACTCGAACACCAGATAGACAAACGGCGTGAGCAGCACGCCGCCGGTAAACGAGGCCAGCAGCAGCAGCGTGGCTGGGCTTTCCAGAAAAGATGACAGGATCAGCGTTTGCAGCAGGGCATTGAGCGTCACCGCCGCGATCAGCATCGAAAGACGCTGCCAGTAGAGGGGGAATCGGTGCCAGTACTTTTGCGCCAGCCAGGCGCTAAAAACGCCGATCGGCGGCACGGCGAGCATCAGGTAGCGGGTGAGGAGCTGTTCGCTGTGCAGCCACAGGATGGCGGCGAGAGTGGGAAGGATTAACGCCGGCCAGTAGCGGCGCGAGAGCAGGATTAGCAGGGCCAGGTAAACGCCCTGAGGCAGGAAAAGCACCGCCTGCTGGCCGTTGTGGGTCAGATAAAAGCTCAGCGTCCACAGCATCAGCCAGCCGGTGCCCCAGGCCAGCATAATGAATAAAGAGAGGATCAGATGCCGGACGGTGCGCCGCATCAGTGGCCCGTCAGCAGCTGGTTGTCGAGGGCGAAATGCACCAGATCGATGGTGCTGTTGCACTGCAGTTTGCCCAGCACGTTGGCACGATGCACGTGTACCGTTTTATGGCTCAGCGAAAGCGTATAGGCTATCTCCTTAACGCTTTCGCCTTTCACCAGCAGGTCAAAGACTTCGCGCTCGCGCGGAGTGAGCGCCCCGAGCACTTTTGGCGTCGGCTCGCCGCCGCGCAAGGCTTTTACCGCGTCGGCACACAGATAATGGCCGCCCATGCCGACGGAACGCACCGCCTGCACCAGCTCTTCCGGACCGCAGCGTTTGGTCAGATAGCCGCTGGCTCCCGCGTCGAGGGCGCTTTGCACAAAGGCCGGGGTGTCGTAGATGCTGAGGATAATGGCGCGGAACGTTGGCCGCTGCTGGCGCAGGCGTTTAAGCAGGCTGAGGCCGTTTTCGTCCGGCATCGCCACGTCCATCACCGCCACGTCGATATCGCTGCGTGACAGCACGGGCCACGCCTCGGCGGCGCTGCTGAACTGACCTTCAACCACCAGATCGTCTTCCAGATTTAACAGCTGGGCGAACCCGGAACGCACCACCACGTGGTCGTCCACCAGCACCACTTTGATCATCTCGCAACCCTGTAGGGAAAAGTGATTCTATGATGCCCGCTGGCGTCGGGCTGGCAATCTTGCGGCTACGGTTATGTAACGGATGTAACAAAATTGCAATAAAGGTTTGGGTAGGGGGGAGAAATATGTGGCAGCGGTGGTGTTTCCGTTCACTTCACTTCTGCATTTCTCTGTATGCCGCGTCACCCGTGAACGTGCGAAGGGGGCTCGCCGCCACCCCCTTCGCCATCCCGGCTCCCGGCAACGAAAATCGCCGCTTCGCGGTCCCTTCGGCTAATGACTTGCGGCTGTCGGGTCGGGGTCGATCCTACATCCCTGTAGGTCGCCCCCTCTCGGCGCATCCATGCGCCTCGCCCCGGCCTCCAGTCAACGCCTCAGCGATTTTCAGCCGGACCAGGGTACCGCTGCGAGTATGTTAATTACTCAGGCATTTTCATCGCTTTTCATGGGTTAATTTAAGGGGATTGTTCCCTCGTCTGTTCTTAGCCAGCGTGGCATTTTTAGCGTATCGGCATAGAAGCTGACCAGCTCATAAAGCAGGTCTTTGATGACTCTTTCCGCTTCAGTTGGGAATGCACCGCTCATCAGATGCTGAGTCAGCTCCTGGCAGTAACGGCCCAGTTGATCGGGTTCAGGGTCGAAGGCGGGCTGACGTGTCGGTAAATTATCTACGGTCGGGTTCTCTTTTAAATAGTCTGGCACGGGCTCCAGCAGCATGGGTTGCAACAGCGTCAGACAGGCGGAGAGTCGTCCGTAAAGGGCGAGTTTTTCAGCGGGAAGATCGCAGTCCACCAGCGCATCCATAAAGCGCTCGCAGTTGTCCGCCAGTTCGGTAAAGGCCGTGCTGTGACTAAAGGGCAGGGTAAGTCATGCGTGACTGTGGTTTAGGGTCATAGCCATAAAGGCAGCCTCCGATGAATGATTTAATTAACCACCACCAGAGAGGTCAATCCCATGGGTGGTGGACTAAGCAGAGTTGACCTTACCGGCTTCATCGGATACCGGCGCACCTTGCGATGCCCCTGCTCAGCCCACCATTGAGGTATAGCAGAGCGTACGACGCATCATTATACGTCGCCGATGAAGAAAGCAGGAGGTCAACCCTGACGCCTGATTTTGCAGGCGCGTAAAAAAGATACTGCTATATCCACTTGTTGAGAAGGGCTATTCCCGGAAGCGGCCTCGCAAAACAAGAAATTACCGCAATGAAAATGCTAATGCGGATGCAGATGTCTCAGCGGAACCACAGCGGCCAACATATTCCCCCTAAAAAATAACTATCCTTTGCCGCTTTTTATCTAAAAACGAATCGCTATTAACGATGCGTTTTTATTCCTTTATCAAAATTATGCCGCCGGAAATACTGCTCCCATAACAACAAGGGGAGCAGGCACTATGGCAATTTCATCGCGAATCACTTTACTCGGCGCGCTAGCGCTGTGGGCATTTCAGGCGCAGGCGGTGGATGTCACCGTCGCGTATCAAACCTCTGCGGAACCAGCAAAAGTTGCGCAGGCGGATAACACCTTCGCTAAAGAGAGCGGCGCGAAAGTGGACTGGCGCAAATTCGACAGCGGGGCGGCCATTGTGCGTGCGCTGGCCTCTGGCGATGTGCAGATTGGTAACCTCGGCTCAAGCCCGCTGGCGGTAGCGGCCAGCCAGCAGGTGCCCATTGAAGTCTTCCTGCTGGCGTCTCAGTTGGGTAACTCTGAAGCACTGGTGGTGAAGAAAAACATCACTAAGCCAGAAGATCTGATTGGCAAGCGCATTGCCGTGCCGT
This sequence comes from Enterobacter sp. Li2LvB3, assembly GCF_056156645.1. Classification (NCBI taxonomy): domain Bacteria; kingdom Pseudomonadati; phylum Pseudomonadota; class Gammaproteobacteria; order Enterobacterales; family Enterobacteriaceae; genus Enterobacter; species Enterobacter sp. Li2LvB3. The sequence continues at coordinate 32,239 of NZ_JBSICG010000038.1, forward strand.
TTATTTCTACCACTCATTACAGCCTGCTCGCCGCCCTGAAACACTGGGGGATTAAGCCGGGCCAGGTGCAAATCATTAACCTGCAACCCCCGGCGATTATTGCGGCCTGGCAGCGTGGCGATATTGATGGCGCATACGTCTGGGCACCTGCAGTGAACGAGCTGGAAAAAGAGGGCACCGTACTGACCGACTCCGAAAAAGTGGGCCAGTGGGGCGCACCGACACTCGACGTGTGGGTCGTGCGTAAAGACTTCGCGGAAAAACATCCTGATGTAGTGAAAGCTTTCGCGAAAAGCGCCATCGACGCGCAGCAACCCTATATCAGCAACCCCGATGAATGGCTCAAACAACCCGCTAACCTGGAAAAACTCTCGCGTCTGAGCGGCGTACCGGAAGCAGACGTACCGGGGCTGGTGAAAGGGAATACCTACCTCACGCCCGCGCAACAGGTCCAGCAACTGACCGGGCCAGTGAACAAAGCGATTGTGGATACCGCAACATTCCTCAAAGAGCAGGGCAAAGTGCCTGCGGTTGCGGCGGACTACAGCCAGTACGTAACCGATCGCTTCGTGAAATAAGGGGTAGCCATGCTGAATATTACAAACCTGCACGCCAGCTATGGCGGAAAACCGGCCCTGGAAGATATCAACCTGACGCTGGACAGCGGTGAGCTGCTGGTAGTGCTGGGGCCATCCGGCTGCGGTAAAACCACGCTGCTGAATTTGATTGCCGGGTTTGTCCCTTATCAGCACGGCTCTATTCAACTGGAAGGGAAAAAGGTGGAAGGCCCTGGCGCTGAGCGCGGTGTGGTCTTCCAGAACGAAGGGCTTCTGCCGTGGCGTAATGTGCAGGAAAACGTCGCGTTTGGCCTGCAACTGGCGGGCGTAGGGCGCGAACAGCGGCTGGATATCGCACGGCAGATGCTGAAAAAAGTGGGGCTGGAAGGGGCGGAAAAACGTTTTATCTGGCAGCTTTCGGGCGGCCAGCGTCAGCGGGTCGGGATTGCCCGCGCGCTGGCGGCAAACCCGCAGCTTTTGCTGCTGGACGAGCCGTTCGGCGCGCTGGATGCCTTTACTCGCGAGCAGATGCAAACCCTGCTGCTGCGCCTGTGGCATGAAACCGGTAAACAGGTGCTGCTTATCACCCACGACATCGAAGAAGCAGTATTTATGGCGACCGAACTGGTGCTGTTATCGCCAGGGCCGGGGCGTGTACTGGAGCGCCTGCCGCTCGATTTCGCCCGTCGCTATGTGGCAGGGGAACCGGTGCGGAGCATTAAGTCCGACCCGCTGTTTATCGAACAACGTGAATACGTGCTGAGCCGCGTATTTGAACAGCGGGAGGCGTTCTCATGAGCATTGTCTTCAGTGAAAAAACACGCCGTCCCCGCCTGAGTTTACGCTGGCCATTCTCGCGACAGGTCACGCTGAGCGTCAGTACGCTGCTGGTGTTACTGGCGGTGTGGTGGGCGGTTGCTGCCCAGCAGTGGATTAGCCCGCTGTTTCTGCCGCCGCCGGGACGGGTGCTGGCAAAACTGATAACCATTGCCGGGCCACAGGGCTTTATGGATGCCACGCTGTGGCAGCATCTGGCGGCGAGCCTCGCCCGTATCCTGGTGGCGTTGCTGGCGGCAGTGATTATCGGGATCCCGGTGGGGATTGCGATGGGGCTGAGCCCCACGGTGCGCGGCATTCTTGACCCGCTAATTGAGCTTTATCGTCCAGTGCCGCCGCTGGCGTATCTGCCGCTGATGGTTATCTGGTTTGGCATCGGTGAAACGTCAAAAATCCTGCTGATTTATCTGGCGATTTTCGCACCTGTGGCGATGTCCGCGCTGGCGGGTGTAAAGAGTGCCCAGCAGGTGCGCATTCGTGCCGCGCAGTCTCTTGGTGCCAGCCGTACGCAGGTGCTGTTGTTCGTGATTTTACCCGGCGCACTGCCGGAGATTTTAACCGGGCTGAGGATCGGGCTTGGGGTGGGCTGGTCAACGCTGGTGGCGGCGGAACTGATTGCCGCAACCCGTGGCCTGGGTTTTATGGTGCAGTCGGCGGGCGAGTTTCTGGCGACTGACGTGGTGCTGGCAGGGATTGCGGTGATCGCCGTGATTGCCTTCGGATTAGAACTGGGGCTGCGTGCGCTACAGCGCCGCCTGACACCCTGGCATGGAGAAATACAATGAGTGAACGTCTGACCATTACCCCGCTGGGGCCGTATATCGGTGCGCAGGTGTCGGGCCTGGATGTGACCCGCCCGCTGAGCGATAACCAGTTTGAACAGCTGTACCACGCGGTGCTGCGTCATCAGGTGGTGTTCCTGCGCGAGCAGGCGATCACGGCGCACCAGCAGCGTGCGCTGGCACTGCGCTTCGGCGACCTGCATATCCATCCGGTCTATCCTCATGCCGAAGGTGTGGAGGAAATTATTGTTCTGGATACCCACAACGATAACCCGCCGGATAATGACAACTGGCATACGGATGTGACCTTTATTGAAACCCCGCCAGCCGGGGCGATCCTGGCGGCGAAGCTTTTGCCGGAGACGGGCGGCGATACGCTGTGGACAAGCGGAATAGCGGCGTTTGAGGCGCTATCAGCACCGTTCCGGGCGCTGCTGAGCGGGCTGCGGGCAGAGCATGACTTTAAAAAATCGTTCCAGGAGTACAAATACCGTAAAAGCGAAGAGGAGCATCAGCGCTGGCTGGAGGCCGTCGCGAAGCATCCACCGCTGTTGCACCCGGTGGTGCGCACGCATCCGGTGACGGGAAAACAAGCGTTGTTCGTGAATGAAGGCTTTACCACGCGGATTGTGGATGTGTCAGAGAAAGAGAGCGAAGCGCTGTTAGGTTTCCTGTTCGCCCATATCACCAAACCGGAGTTTCAGGTGCGCTGGCGCTGGCAGGAGAATGACCTCGCCATCTGGGATAACCGCGTCACACAGCATTATGCCAATGCGGATTACCTGCCGCAGCGCCGGATCATGCAGCGTGCGACAATTTTAGGGGATAAGCCGTTTTATCGTGCGGTTTGAGCCCCTCACCCTAACCCTCTCCCCAAAGGGGCGAGGGGACTGGCCGGTGCGTTTTTCACCCTCTCCCTCTCAGGG
>NZ_JBSICG010000039.1:0-28931 GCF_056156645.1 Enterobacter sp. Li2LvB3
CACCGTTGGCGCGGGCGTTGTTGCTAAAGTTCTCGGCTAATCGCTGATAACATTTGACGCAATGCGCATGAAAAGGGCATCATTTGATGCCCTTTTTGCACGCTTTCACATCAGAACCTGGCTCATCAGTGATTATTTTTGTCATAATCATTGCTGAGACAGGCTCTGCAGAGAGCGTATAATCCCTAAAGGGATTAAGCGTTTCGATTTGGCTCGCCTCGCAATCGCGGGGTGAAATTATTTGTAGAATTCTTCTTACAGGTTGGTTTATGAGTGCGAATACCGAAGCTCAAGGGAGCGGGCGCGGCCTGGAAGCGATGAAGTGGGTCGCTGTTGCCGTGCTGCTGATTGTGGCAATCGTTGGCAACTATCTTTATCGTGACATGATGCTGCCGCTGCGTGCGCTGGCAGTGGTGATTCTGATTGCTGCAGCGGGCGGTGTCGCGCTGTTAACGACTAAAGGTAAAGCAACCGTTGCTTTCGCGCGCGAAGCACGTACCGAAGTCCGCAAGGTAATTTGGCCAACCCGCCAGGAAACATTGCATACCACGTTGATTGTGGCTGCAGTGACTGCGGTAATGTCACTGATCCTGTGGGGACTGGATGGTATTCTGGTTCGCCTGGTATCCTTTATCACTGGCCTGAGGTTCTAAGATGTCTGAAGCCCCTAAAAAGCGTTGGTACGTCGTTCAGGCGTTTTCCGGTTTTGAAGGCCGCGTAGCTACGTCGCTGCGTGAGCATATCAAATTACACAATATGGAAGAGTTGTTTGGCGAAGTAATGGTTCCGACCGAAGAAGTGGTCGAGATCCGTGGCGGCCAGCGTCGCAAAAGCGAACGTAAATTCTTCCCGGGTTACGTGCTGGTTCAGATGGTTATGAACGACGCGAGCTGGCACCTGGTGCGCAGCGTACCGCGCGTGATGGGCTTTATCGGCGGCACGTCTGACCGTCCGGCGCCAATCAGCGACAAAGAAGTTGATGCGATTATGAACCGCCTGCAACAGGTTGGTGATAAGCCGCGTCCTAAAACGCTGTTTGAACCGGGTGAGATGGTTCGTGTTAGCGACGGTCCGTTTGCTGACTTCAACGGTGTGGTTGAAGAAGTGGACTACGAGAAGTCCCGCCTGAAAGTTTCTGTTTCTATCTTCGGTCGTGCGACCCCAGTAGAACTGGACTTTGCCCAGGTAGAAAAAGCCTAAGCAGCGATCAAAAAAGCGGCGATTTAATCGTTGCACAGGGCGCGAGATTGGAATACAATTTCGCGCCTTTTGTTTTTATGGGCTAAGCCCGTAAAACGATTTTTACATCACGGGGAGCTTCTCTGAAGCGCTATCACCCAATTTGAGGATTTTAGAATGGCTAAGAAAGTACAAGCCTACGTCAAGCTGCAGGTTGCAGCTGGTATGGCGAACCCAAGTCCACCAGTTGGTCCAGCTCTGGGTCAGCAGGGTGTTAACATCATGGAATTCTGTAAAGCGTTCAACGCCAAAACCGAATCCCTGGAAAAAGGTCTGCCAATTCCAGTCGTAATCACTGTTTACGCTGACCGTTCTTTCACTTTCGTTACCAAAACCCCTCCAGCAGCAGTTCTGCTGAAGAAAGCGGCTGGTATCAAGTCTGGTTCCGGTAAACCGAACAAAGACAAAGTGGGTAAAATTTCCCGCGCTCAGCTGCAGGAAATCGCGCAGACCAAAGCTGCCGACATGACTGGTGCCGACATTGAAGCGATGACTCGCTCAATCGAAGGTACTGCACGTTCCATGGGCCTGGTAGTGGAGGACTAAGAAATGGCTAAACTGACCAAGCGCATGTCCGTGATCCGTGACAAAGTTGATGCGACCAAACAGTACGACATCAACGAAGCTATCGCTCTGCTGAAAGAACTGGCTACTGCTAAGTTCGTTGAAAGCGTTGACGTTGCTGTTAACCTGGGCATCGATGCTCGTAAATCTGATCAGAACGTTCGTGGTGCAACTGTACTGCCACACGGTACTGGCCGTTCCGTTCGCGTAGCCGTATTTGCTCAGGGTGCCAACGCAGAAGCTGCTAAAGCTGCTGGCGCTGAACTGGTAGGTATGGAAGATCTGGCTGACCAGATCAAGAAAGGCGAAATGAACTTTGACGTTGTTATTGCATCTCCAGATGCAATGCGCGTTGTTGGCCAGCTGGGCCAGGTTCTGGGTCCACGCGGCCTGATGCCAAACCCGAAAGTGGGTACTGTAACTCCTAACGTTGCTGAAGCGGTTAAGAACGCTAAAGCTGGTCAGGTTCGTTACCGTAACGACAAAAACGGCATCATCCACACCACCATCGGTAAAGTGGACTTTGACGCTGACAAACTGAAAGAAAACCTGGAATCTCTGCTGGTTGCGCTGAAAAAAGCTAAACCAACTCAGGCTAAAGGCGTGTACATCAAGAAAGTTAGCATCTCCACCACCATGGGTGCAGGTGTTGCAGTTGATCAGGCTGGCCTGAGCGCTGCTGCAAACTAATGCCTTTACGTGGGCGGTGATTTTGTCTACAATCTTACCCCCACGTTTGCTAACGAAAGTTAGCGGCTAAAAGATTTGTTCGTTGGAGCCTGGCCTAATCCAGGCCTCCGTCGAAGACCGCAGGTGTTTCGCAAGAGACTTAATCCCCTGCGTAGACGGTGACAGAACGCTAAGATTATTTTTTGATACTCTGGCTTGTTTCTGCTCACCGTATTAAGACGCTCTTTCCGTTGGAATGAGTGAAGTGAGTTCCGGAACATGAGTTCCGGCAAACATCCAGGAGCAAAGCTAATGGCTTTAAATCTTCAAGACAAACAAGCGATTGTTGCTGAAGTCAGCGAAGTAGCCAAAGGCGCGCTGTCTGCAGTAGTTGCGGATTCCCGTGGCGTTACTGTAGACAAAATGACTGAACTGCGTAAAGCAGGTCGTGAAGCTGGCGTATACATGCGTGTTGTTCGTAACACCCTGCTGCGTCGCGTAGTTGAAGGTACTCCATTCGAGTGCCTGAAAGACACGTTTGTTGGTCCGACCCTGATTGCATACTCTATGGAACACCCGGGCGCTGCTGCTCGTCTGTTCAAAGAGTTCGCGAAAGCGAATGCAAAATTTGAGGTCAAAGCTGCAGCCTTTGAAGGTGAGTTGATCACGGCATCGAACATCGATCGCCTGGCAACCCTGCCGACCTACGAAGAAGCAATTGCACGCCTGATGGCAACCATGAAAGAAGCTTCGGCTGGCAAACTGGTTCGCACTCTGGCTGCTGTTCGCGATGCGAAAGAAGCTGCTTAATAGCAGTTATCTTTATAAAGCATTTGCTTACGTATAAACTTATTCTGATTTTCAGGAACAATTTAAATGTCTATCACTAAAGATCAAATCATTGAAGCAGTTGCAGCTATGTCCGTAATGGACGTTGTAGAACTGATCTCTGCAATGGAAGAAAAATTCGGTGTTTCCGCTGCTGCTGCTGTAGCTGTAGCTGCTGGCCCGGTTGAAGCTGCTGAAGAAAAAACTGAATTCGACGTAATTCTGAAAGCTGCTGGCGCTAACAAAGTTGCTGTTATCAAAGCAGTACGTGGCGCAACTGGCCTGGGTCTGAAAGAAGCTAAAGACCTGGTAGAATCTGCTCCAGCTGCGCTGAAAGAAGGCGTGAGCAAAGACGACGCAGAAGCACTGAAAAAATCTCTGGAAGAAGCTGGCGCTGAAGTTGAAGTTAAATAAGCCAACTTTTCTGGTTGCAGCCTAAGTAATTAGGCTGATGGCTGGTGACTTTTTAGTCACCAGCCTTTTTGCGCTGTAAGGCATCAGTAGCATTTCACACTGTTTGACTGCTGATTGTCCTGACAATGCTTGTTTCTATCGACGCCTTAATATACTGCGACAGGGTGCTCGCTCTGTGTAAATCGCAACGAAATGGTTTAAGCGTGATAGCAACAGGTATTGCGGAAAGTATTCAATTTTCCGATCAAAAAAATGGTGTTGCACAAACTGTCCCTTCGTCGGACAGATGGGTCGACTTGTCAGCGAGCTGAGGAACCCTAATGGTTTACTCCTATACCGAGAAAAAACGTATTCGTAAGGATTTTGGTAAACGTCCACAAGTTCTGGATATACCTTATCTCCTTTCTATCCAGCTTGACTCGTTCCAGAAGTTTATCGAGCAAGATCCTGAAGGGCAGTATGGTCTGGAAGCAGCTTTCCGTTCCGTATTCCCGATTAAAAGCTATAGCGGTAATTCTGAGCTGCAATACGTCAGCTACCGCCTTGGCGAACCGGTGTTTGACGTTCAGGAATGTCAGATTCGTGGCGTGACCTATTCCGCACCGCTGCGCGTAAAACTGCGTCTGGTGATCTACGAGCGCGAAGCGCCGGAAGGCACCGTTAAGGACATTAAAGAACAAGAAGTCTACATGGGTGAAATTCCACTCATGACAGACAACGGTACTTTCGTTATCAACGGTACTGAGCGTGTTATCGTTTCCCAGCTGCATCGTAGCCCGGGCGTCTTCTTCGACAGCGATAAAGGTAAAACACACTCTTCCGGTAAAGTACTGTATAACGCGCGCATCATTCCTTACCGTGGTTCCTGGCTGGACTTCGAGTTCGATCCAAAAGACAACCTGTTTGTCCGTATCGACCGTCGTCGTAAACTGCCAGCGACCATCATTTTGCGTGCGCTGCAATACACCACTGAACAGATCCTGGACCTGTTCTTCGAGAAAGTGATCTTTGAAATCCGCGACAACAAGCTGCAAATGGAGCTGGTGCCGGAACGTCTGCGTGGTGAGACCGCGTCGTTCGACATCGAAGCCGACGGCAAAGTGTATGTGGAAAAAGGTCGCCGTATCACTGCGCGCCATATCCGTCAGCTGGAAAAAGATGATATCAAACACATCGAAGTTCCGGTTGAATACATTGCTGGAAAAGTGGTCGCGAAAGATTACGTTGACGAGTCAACGGGTGAGCTGATCTGCGCTGCGAACATGGAGCTGAGCCTGGATCTGCTGGCGAAGCTGAGCCAGTCTGGCCACAAACGTATCGAAACGCTGTTCACCAACGATCTGGACCACGGCGCGTATATGTCTGAGACTATTCGCGTCGACCCAACCACCGATCGTCTGAGCGCGCTGGTAGAAATTTACCGTATGATGCGTCCTGGTGAGCCACCAACTCGCGAAGCGGCTGAAAGCCTGTTCGAGAACCTGTTCTTCTCCGAAGACCGCTATGACCTGTCTGCGGTTGGTCGTATGAAGTTCAACCGTTCTCTGCTGCGCGACGAAATCGAAGGTTCCGGTATCCTGAGCAAAGACGACATCATCGAAGTGATGAAGAAGCTCATCGATATCCGTAACGGTAAAGGCGAAGTGGACGATATCGACCACCTCGGCAACCGTCGTATCCGTTCCGTAGGCGAAATGGCGGAAAACCAGTTCCGTGTTGGCCTGGTACGTGTAGAGCGTGCGGTGAAAGAGCGTCTGTCTCTGGGCGATCTGGATACCCTGATGCCTCAGGATATGATCAACGCCAAACCGATTTCCGCAGCAGTGAAAGAGTTCTTCGGCTCCAGCCAGCTGTCTCAGTTTATGGACCAGAACAACCCGCTGTCTGAGATTACGCACAAACGTCGTATCTCTGCACTCGGCCCAGGTGGTCTGACCCGTGAACGTGCAGGCTTTGAAGTTCGAGACGTACACCCGACTCACTACGGTCGCGTATGTCCAATCGAAACGCCTGAAGGTCCAAACATCGGTCTGATCAACTCCCTGTCCGTGTACGCACAGACTAACGAATACGGCTTCCTCGAGACTCCGTACCGTAAAGTGACTGACGGTGTTGTAACTGACGAAATTCACTACCTGTCTGCTATCGAAGAAGGCAACTACGTTATCGCTCAGGCGAACTCCAACCTGGATGACGAAGGTCACTTTGAAGAAGATCTGGTTACCTGCCGTAGCAAAGGCGAATCCAGCTTGTTCAGCCGCGACCAGGTTGACTACATGGACGTATCCACCCAGCAGGTGGTATCCGTCGGTGCGTCCCTGATCCCGTTCCTGGAACACGATGACGCCAACCGTGCATTGATGGGTGCGAACATGCAACGTCAGGCCGTTCCAACTCTGCGCGCTGATAAGCCGCTGGTTGGTACCGGTATGGAACGTGCTGTTGCCGTTGACTCCGGTGTTACTGCGGTTGCTAAACGTGGCGGTACTGTTCAGTACGTGGATGCTTCCCGTATCGTTATCAAAGTTAACGAAGACGAGATGTACCCAGGTGAAGCAGGTATCGACATCTATAACCTGACCAAGTACACCCGTTCTAACCAGAACACCTGTATCAACCAGATGCCATGTGTGTCTCTGGGTGAGCCAATTGAGCGCGGCGACGTGCTGGCTGACGGCCCGTCTACCGACCTCGGTGAACTGGCGCTCGGTCAGAACATGCGCGTAGCGTTCATGCCGTGGAACGGTTACAACTTCGAAGACTCCATCCTCGTCTCCGAGCGTGTTGTTCAGGAAGATCGTTTCACCACCATCCACATTCAGGAACTGGCATGTGTGTCCCGTGACACCAAGCTGGGGCCAGAAGAGATCACCGCTGACATCCCTAACGTGGGTGAAGCTGCGCTCTCCAAACTGGATGAATCCGGTATTGTTTACATCGGTGCGGAAGTGACCGGCGGCGATATTCTGGTTGGTAAGGTAACACCGAAAGGTGAAACCCAGCTGACGCCAGAAGAGAAACTGCTGCGTGCTATCTTCGGTGAGAAAGCGTCTGACGTTAAAGACTCTTCTCTGCGCGTACCAAACGGTGTTTCCGGTACTGTTATCGACGTTCAGGTCTTCACCCGTGATGGCGTAGAGAAAGACAAACGCGCGCTCGAAATCGAAGAAATGCAGCTCAAACAGGCTAAGAAAGACCTGTCTGAAGAACTGCAAATCCTCGAAGCGGGTCTGTTCAGCCGTATTTATGCGGTGCTGGTTGCCGGTGGGGTTGAAGCTGAGAAGCTCGACAAACTGCCTCGCGATCGCTGGCTGGAACTGGGCCTGACCGACGAAGAGAAACAAAATCAGCTGGAACAGCTGGCTGAGCAGTATGACGAACTGAAACACGAGTTCGAGAAAAAACTCGAAGCGAAACGCCGTAAAATCACTCAGGGCGACGATCTGGCACCAGGCGTGCTGAAGATTGTTAAGGTGTATCTGGCTGTGAAACGTCAGATTCAGCCTGGTGATAAGATGGCAGGTCGTCACGGTAACAAGGGTGTTATCTCCAAGATCAACCCGATCGAGGATATGCCACACGATGCTAACGGTACGCCGGTAGATATCGTACTGAACCCGCTGGGCGTACCATCTCGTATGAACATCGGTCAGATCCTCGAAACCCACCTGGGTATGGCTGCGAAAGGTATTGGCGAGAAAATCAACGCCATGCTGAAACAGCAGCAAGAAGTCGCGAAACTGCGCGAGTTCATCCAGCGTGCGTACGATCTGGGTACTGACGTTCGTCAGAAAGTCGACCTGAACACCTTCAGCGATGATGAAGTTCTGCGTCTGGCGGAAAACCTGCGTAAGGGTATGCCGATCGCAACGCCAGTATTCGACGGTGCAAAAGAGTCTGAAATCAAGGAACTGTTACAGCTGGGTGGCCTGCCGACTTCCGGTCAGATCACTCTGTTCGACGGTCGTACCGGTGAGCAATTCGAGCGCCAGGTTACCGTTGGCTACATGTACATGCTGAAACTGAACCACCTGGTTGATGACAAAATGCACGCGCGTTCTACCGGTTCTTACAGCCTGGTTACTCAGCAGCCGCTGGGTGGTAAGGCTCAGTTCGGTGGTCAGCGCTTCGGTGAGATGGAAGTGTGGGCGCTGGAAGCATATGGCGCAGCATACACCCTGCAAGAAATGCTTACCGTTAAGTCTGATGACGTGAACGGCCGTACGAAGATGTATAAAAACATCGTGGACGGCAACCATCAGATGGAACCAGGTATGCCGGAATCCTTCAACGTACTGTTGAAAGAGATCCGTTCACTGGGTATCAACATCGAGCTGGAAGACGAGTAACTCTCGCTCAAACAGGTCACTGGTGCCGGGTTAATCCCCGGCACCAGATTGTGCTAACTCCGACGGGAGCAAATCCGTGAAAGACTTATTAAAGTTTCTGAAAGCGCAAACTAAAACCGAAGAGTTTGATGCGATCAAAATTGCTCTGGCCTCGCCAGACATGATCCGTTCATGGTCTTTTGGTGAAGTTAAAAAGCCAGAAACCATCAACTACCGTACGTTCAAACCTGAGCGTGACGGCCTTTTCTGTGCGCGTATTTTCGGGCCAGTAAAAGATTACGAGTGCCTGTGCGGTAAGTACAAGCGCCTGAAACACCGTGGTGTTATCTGTGAGAAGTGCGGCGTTGAAGTGACCCAGACTAAAGTGCGTCGTGAGCGCATGGGCCACATCGAGCTGGCGTCTCCGACTGCCCACATCTGGTTCCTGAAATCTCTGCCGTCCCGTATCGGTTTGCTGCTGGATATGCCGCTGCGTGATATCGAACGTGTTCTGTACTTCGAATCTTATGTTGTTATCGAAGGCGGTATGACGAATCTGGAACGTAACCAGATTCTGACCGAAGAACAGTATCTGGACGCGCTGGAAGAGTTCGGTGACGAATTCGACGCGAAGATGGGTGCGGAAGCTATCCAGGCCCTGCTGAAGAGCATGGATCTGGAGCAAGAGTGCGAGCAGCTGCGTGAAGAGCTGAACGAAACCAACTCCGAAACCAAGCGTAAAAAGCTGACCAAGCGTATTAAGCTGCTGGAAGCGTTCGTTCAGTCTGGTAACAAACCAGAGTGGATGATCCTGACCGTTCTGCCGGTTCTGCCGCCAGATCTGCGTCCGCTGGTTCCACTGGATGGTGGTCGTTTCGCAACGTCCGATCTGAACGATCTGTACCGTCGCGTCATCAACCGTAACAACCGTCTGAAGCGCCTGCTGGATCTGGCTGCGCCAGATATCATCGTACGCAACGAAAAACGTATGCTGCAGGAAGCGGTAGATGCCCTGCTGGATAACGGTCGTCGCGGTCGTGCGATCACCGGTTCTAACAAACGTCCTCTGAAATCTTTGGCCGATATGATCAAAGGTAAACAGGGTCGTTTCCGTCAGAACCTGCTCGGTAAGCGTGTTGACTACTCCGGTCGTTCTGTAATCACCGTAGGTCCATACCTGCGTCTGCATCAGTGCGGTCTGCCGAAGAAAATGGCACTGGAGCTGTTCAAACCGTTCATCTACGGCAAGCTGGAACTGCGTGGCCTGGCCACCACCATCAAAGCCGCTAAGAAAATGGTTGAGCGTGAAGAAGCTGTCGTTTGGGATATCCTGGACGAAGTTATCCGCGAACACCCGGTACTGCTGAACCGTGCACCAACACTGCACCGTCTGGGTATCCAGGCATTTGAGCCAGTACTGATCGAAGGTAAAGCTATCCAGCTGCACCCGCTGGTTTGTGCGGCCTATAACGCCGACTTCGATGGTGACCAGATGGCTGTTCACGTACCGCTGACGCTGGAAGCCCAGCTCGAAGCGCGTGCGCTGATGATGTCTACCAACAACATCCTGTCCCCAGCGAACGGTGAACCAATCATCGTTCCTTCTCAGGACGTTGTATTGGGTCTGTACTACATGACCCGTGACTGTGTTAACGCCAAAGGCGAAGGCATGGTGCTGACTGGCCCTAAAGAAGCTGAGCGTATTTACCGCGCTGGCCTGGCCTCTCTGCATGCGCGCGTTAAAGTGCGTATCACCGAATATGAAAAAGATGAAAACGGCGAGTTCGTCGCGAAAACCAGCATTAAGGACACGACCGTTGGCCGTGCCATTCTGTGGATGATCGTGCCGAAAGGTCTGCCTTTCTCCATCGTCAACCAGGCGCTGGGCAAGAAAGCAATCTCCAAAATGCTGAACACCTGTTACCGCATTCTGGGCCTGAAGCCGACCGTTATCTTCGCTGACCAGACAATGTACACCGGCTTTGCTTATGCAGCGCGTTCAGGTGCATCTGTTGGTATTGATGACATGGTCATCCCAGAGAAGAAACACGAAATCATCTCTGAAGCGGAAGCTGAAGTTGCTGAGATCCAGGAGCAGTTCCAGTCTGGTCTGGTAACCGCGGGCGAACGCTATAACAAAGTTATCGATATCTGGGCTGCGGCGAACGATCGCGTATCCAAAGCGATGATGGATAACCTGCAAACCGAAACCGTTATTAACCGTGACGGCGTAGAAGAGCAGCAGGTTTCCTTCAACAGCATCTACATGATGGCCGACTCCGGTGCGCGTGGTTCTGCAGCACAGATTCGTCAGCTGGCAGGTATGCGTGGTCTGATGGCGAAGCCAGATGGCTCCATCATCGAAACGCCAATCACCGCGAACTTCCGTGAAGGTCTGAACGTACTCCAGTACTTCATCTCTACTCACGGTGCTCGTAAAGGTCTGGCGGATACCGCACTGAAAACCGCGAACTCCGGTTATCTGACGCGTCGTCTGGTTGACGTTGCGCAGGATCTGGTTGTTACCGAAGACGATTGTGGCACCCTCGAAGGTATCACCATGACCCCGGTTATCGAGGGTGGTGATGTTAAAGAGCCACTGCGCGATCGCGTTCTGGGTCGTGTAGCTGCGGAAGACATCCTGAAGCCGGGTACCGCAGACATTCTGGTTCCACGCAACACGCTGCTGCACGAGCACTGGTGTGATCTGCTGGAAGCCAACTCTGTTGACTCAGTGAAAGTGCGTTCCGTTGTATCCTGTGACACCGACTTTGGTGTTTGTGCGCACTGCTATGGTCGTGACCTGGCGCGTGGCCACATCATCAACAAAGGTGAAGCAATCGGCGTTATCGCGGCACAGTCAATCGGTGAGCCGGGTACACAGCTGACGATGCGTACGTTCCACATCGGTGGTGCGGCATCTCGTGCGGCTGCTGAATCCAGCATCCAGGTGAAAAACAAAGGTAGCATCAAGCTCAGCAACGCGAAGTCTGTTGTTAACTCCGCAGGCAAGCTGGTTGTGACCTCTCGTAACACCGAGCTGAAGCTGATCGACGAATTCGGTCGTACCAAAGAGAGCTATAAAGTGCCTTACGGTGCTGTTATGGCGAAAGGTGATGGCGAGCAGGTTGCTGGCGGCGAAACCGTAGCAAACTGGGATCCACACACCATGCCGGTTATCACCGAAGTAAGTGGTTTCATCCGCTTCACTGACATGATCGACGGCCAGACCATTACTCGTCAGACTGACGAGCTGACCGGTCTGTCTTCTCTGGTGGTTCTGGATTCTGCTGAACGTACTGCCGGTGGTAAAGATCTGCGTCCTGCACTGAAAATCGTTGATGCTCAGGGTAACGACGTTCTGATCCCAGGCACCGACATGCCTGCGCAGTACTTCCTGCCAGGTAAAGCGATCGTTCAGTTGGAAGATGGCATTCAGATCGGTGCGGGTGATGCTCTGGCGCGTATTCCTCAGGAATCCAGCGGTACCAAGGACATCACCGGTGGTCTGCCACGCGTTGCGGATCTGTTCGAAGCACGTCGTCCGAAAGAGCCTGCAATCCTGGCTGAAATCAGCGGTATCATTTCCTTCGGTAAAGAGACCAAAGGTAAACGCCGTCTGGTTATCACTCCAGTAGATGGTAGCGAGCCGTACGAAGAGATGATTCCTAAGTGGCGTCAGCTCAACGTGTTCGAAGGTGAACGTGTAGAACGTGGTGACGTGGTTTCCGATGGTCCAGAAGCGCCGCACGACATTCTGCGTCTTCGTGGCGTACACGCGGTAACGCGTTACATCACCAACGAAGTACAGGACGTTTACCGTCTGCAAGGCGTTAAGATTAACGATAAGCACATCGAAGTTATCGTTCGTCAGATGCTGCGTAAAGCAACCATCGAAAATGCTGGCAGCTCCGACTTCCTGGAAGGCGAGCAGGTTGAATACTCACGCGTTAAGATCGCTAACCGCGATCTGGAAGCGAACGGCAAAATCGGTGCGACCTTTGCACGTGATCTGCTGGGTATCACCAAAGCGTCTCTGGCAACCGAGTCCTTCATCTCCGCAGCATCGTTCCAGGAGACTACACGTGTCCTGACCGAAGCAGCTGTTGCGGGTAAACGTGATGAACTGCGCGGTCTGAAAGAGAACGTTATCGTGGGTCGTCTGATCCCGGCTGGTACCGGTTATGCGTACCATCAGGATCGTATGCGTCGTCGTGCAGCGGGCGAACTGCCAGCCGCACCGCAGGTCACTGCTGAAGATGCATCCGCGAGCCTGGCAGAACTGCTGAACGCAGGTCTGGGTGGTTCCGACAACGATTAATCGTTGATGCCCGGTGGTGAAAATTGCCGGGCATAGGATCGTAGGTCGGGTAAGCATCGCGCCACCTGACAATAAAAAACCCGCTTCGGCGGGTTTTTTTACATCTGCATGTTTTCAGTTTACCAACGGGATCCGTCGATAAAGCTCAATCATGTCGCCCGCCAGATCCTGGATAACCATCGCGTTCATCAAGTGATCCTGAGAATGAACAGTGATCAGGTTGACCGGAAGCTTCCCGGTGCCTTCATCAAGACCAATCAGCTGCGTCTGGATCGTGTGCGCATGTTTCACATATTCGCGCGACTCTTCCATCGCTTTTTCGGCTTCGGCAAAGTCACCTTTACGAGCCATCTGCAATGCAGTCAGGGCTGCACTGCGCGCTGCGCCCGCATTGACCAGTAATTCCATGATCGTTGTTTCTAAATCTTCCACAGGTCACTCCAGCAGTTTGAGGGCTTTTTCCAGTACGACATCGCCTTTCATCATGCCGTAATCCATCATGTCGATAACCGCGACCTTTTTACCCAGCGGGTCTGCCTGCGCCTGAAGTTTTGCCAGCTCGTATTTTACCTGTGGCCCCAGTAATACGATGTCGGCGGCGGCAATGTTGTCTTTAAACTCCGCAACCGGGACGGCTTTAATGGTTACTTCAACCCCTTTTTTCTGCGCGGCATCTTTCATTCGTTGAACCAGCATACTGGTCGACATTCCCGCTGCACAGCATAAAACGATGTTCTTCATAGTCAGCCTCGATGTACATGTGTTTATTGATAATTATCCCGTGCAGACCGCTTCAACAACCGCTTTACCGCGATTGTGTGTTTGGCATCACAAAGAAATCGGCAATTTTCTGAAACCGGTTACAATTTTACATCTGTAGGCAATATGCCCGTTGAAACGGGCACAGAGAAAGGAGAGGGGTTAGTTATCGGAGGTTTGCAAAATGCGATTTTTACCCTGCTGTTTGGCTTTATAAAGTGCACCATCTACGGTGCCAATAAACTGCTCAAGTGGCTCGAAATGCCATTCGCCCAGCCCGGCGCTGAATGTCACGTGCAGATTCTCTTCACGCCATGCGCGCTTCTCCACCGCGATACGCCATGTATCCAGTAATTCGTGAGACAGCGCGAACAGCTCCGAGCGGAAGATAACCGCAAACTCCTCACCGCCGTAGCGATAAACAGAGACGTTATGTGGCTGCATAACCTGAAGCCCTTCACGCGCGACGTTGCGCAGAACGATATCACCGCTCAAATGTCCCCAGGTGTCATTGATGGATTTGAAGTTATCAATGTCGACCAGCGCCAGGGCAAATGGCTGATGGTTATTGAGCAGCTCAGCAATGTCGTTGTCGAAAGCACGACGGTTTTTACAGCCTGTCAGCGCATCGTGGGTCGCCTGGCGCACATAGGCAAGTTCCCGTTCTTTGTTTGACTGAATGGTATGGCTGAGCATCGCTTCAAGGCGAGGCGCCGTGCTGACATCCCCGGTTTTGATCGCGTTAATGATGTTCATCAGAACGGTGCGTGAGGCATGGCGCAGGTATAAACCAAACAGGATGATAATGAGGCTTGCCAGCGCCAATCCCCAGCCGACGATAGCTGTCTCATGTTGGGTGATCCCGATGAGTGTAGAATCAGCCACCCGGTAGATAACAAACCAGTCGGGGTTGGTAAACGAGTAGTAGTAAAACCAGGTTTTGCTTTCCGGGTCATAAAGATGGCCCTCACCGCTGGTCATTTTATCCATCAGCGCTTCGCTGACGTACGGCTTAAAAAGTGCCCCGGTATCAGGGTGCAGCACGACAGTACCATCCCGCTCCACGATAAAAAACTCGCCTTGTACGGGGGCGACCATTTGCCGCAGTGTAAATCCCATTGACGTCAGGTCGAGGTGAAATGCGAGCGTCCCTTTCAGGCGCCCCTCTGGCGAAATAACGGGTTTAAAGAGTGTGACCGTAGGATGTCCGGTGAAGTAATCCATATAAGGATGGGTATAGCGGCTGAAAGTACTGGCTTCTGCCTGGCCGATAAACCACGGGCGGGTGCGGGCATCAAATGTTTTGCTCTTGTCCGTGGGCAGAACTTCCGGGGCACGCAGATAATGCCCTTGTGTGTCGGACAGCGAGATGGAAGAGACGGTCGGCATCAGATTCTGAAGATGCATCAATACCTGCAATCCTTCACCTGGATTGGTGTTTATTGTTTGATTCAGCCTGTCATTACGTGCGAAGAAGGTGGCTGCTCGTCCAAGGATATAGTCATTTTCATGCAGGATGGATTCGGTGTAGATCACCGCAAGGTTGTGGGTGAAGTTTCCGTTAATCTTATGATAATCATTAAGAAAATTACTGCGCTGGGACAGGGTGATAAACACAGCGACCAGAATAAAACTGAGCAGGATCCCCGCGAAACTGATCATAATCGGCCTGGTGAAAGATAGTTTTCTGCTATGAAGTGCCATGAGTTGTAAATCAGTCCAGATGATGTGAAGCGTGAGAGCAATGAGTATCCTCTGAGCATAGTCGCTACCCGGATGTTGGCGGTTAATTATACGCGTAAGGTTTCAATGCAAGATGATTTACCTTAAGAAACGATAATAAATTTCGTATTTATTTGATGAATTAAAATTTTGTTGTAGTGATCAAGAGAAGGCAGGGCGAATCGAGGAAGAAGCTATTCGCCCTGGTCAGCGTCCGTTGCTGACGAAGAAAGCATAAAAAAACCGGGTGATGTCTGACAACCACCCGGTTATAACGCTACGAAGCTTCTCGGCAACTTTCTGCACCGTTGCACGGTGTTTCATCGTAATTGCGAAGCGCGCCCCAACCAGCTATCCCAGTCTTTCCATACCGGTTGTAACCCCTGTTCTGCAAGCGCATCTGCCACGGCTTCAGGGCGTCGGCCATCGTGGGGCGCAAACTGTTCCAGCTCGGGATGGTCATCGGCATAACCCCCTGGCTGGGTTTTGGAAAAGGCACTGACATTGTTGATAGCCAGCGGGATAACACGGTCACGAAACGCCGGTGATTCGCGTGTGGAGAGTGACAGTTCCACCTCCGGCGCGAACAGGCGAAATGCACAGATGGTCTGAACAAGCTGGCGTTCATCCATCAGCGAAGCCGGCTCTATTCCCCCTGCGCACGGACGCAAACGTGGGAAAGAGATCGAGTAGCGGCTTTGCCAGTAGTGTTGCTGTAGCCACAGCAGGTGCTCCGCCACCATATAGCAATCTACCCGCCAGCTATCAGAAAGCCCAATCAACGCACCCAGCCCGATTTTGTCAATCCCGGCACGTCCAAGCCTGTCTGGCGTCTCCAGCCTGAAGAAAAAATCCTGTTTTTTCCCTTTCAGGTGATGCTGCGCGTACATCGCCTCGTGATAGGTTTCCTGGTAGACCATTACGCCATCAAGCCCCAGTCCTTTAAGCTCGGCGTATTCGTCCTCAGAAAGGGGCTGAACCTCCATCTGTAACGATGAAAACTCGCGGCGAATGGCAGGAAGATGCTGGCGAAAATAGTCCATCCCGACTTTCCCCTGATGCTCTCCGGTTACCAGTAGCAGATGTTCGAATCCCATCTCGCGTATGGCGGCACACTCGCGGGCGATTTCCTGCTCATCCAGCGTTTTGCGTTTGATACGGTTGCTCATGGAAAAACCGCAGTAGGTGCAGTCATTGGCGCACAGGTTAGAGAGATAAAGCGGCACGTAAAAGCTGACTGTGTTGCCAAAACGTTGTCGGGTAAGACGCTGTGCGCGCCGGGCCATCGGCTCCAGATAAGCGCTGGCCGCAGGGGAGAGCAAGGCCATCAGGTCCTCACGGGTCAGATGACGGGCATTTAACGCCCGCTCCACATCTGCTGACGTTTTACTGTTGATGCGCAGGCGAATATCGTCCCAGTTGAGCTGCCGCCAGCGGTCGGTAAAAGTGGTCATCAGAGCGCCTCCAGAAAGCCGGTCAGCGGGCTGGTGGCCCGCGCAAGAGGGCTACGTGACCCGGGGCCAGACTGACGTGCCAGCATGCCCGCTTCCACCGCCAGACGAAACGCGCGCGCCATCATCACGGGATCGTCTGCCACCGCAATTGCGGTGTTGACCAGTACGGCATCGGCCCCCATTTCCAGCGCCTGCGCGGCATGGCTCGGAACACCAATACCAGCATCAACTACTACTGGTACGGTTGCCTGTTCAATAATTATCTCCAGCATGGCGCGGGTTTCCAGCCCCTGATTGGAACCAATAGGCGCGCCCAGCGGCATCACGGCGGCACAGCCCACTTCTTCCAGCCGTTTGCACAATACCGGATCGGCCCCGCAATAGGGCAGAACGGTAAAACCAAGCTGGACCAGCTTTTCGGCGGCTTTCAGGGTTTCGATTGGGTCGGGCAGCAGCCAGCGGGCATCAGGATGAATTTCAAGTTTCAGCCAGGGCGTCCCCAGCGCTTCTCGTGCCAACTGGGCGGCAAAAATCGCCTCTTCTGCGGTTTTTGCTCCGGAGGTGTTTGGTAGCAAGGTCACGCCAGCCGCCAGCAGTGGCCCGAGTATGGCATCGCTGTGATTGCGCAGATCAACGCGCTTCATAGCGAGCGTTACCAGCTGGCTACCACTTTCCTGAATGGCATCGACCATTAGCTGCGGTGACGCGAATTTTCCGGTTCCGGTAAAGAGATGTGAATCAAAGGTTTTGTCGGCAATACGTAACATATCAACCCCCTGCGATAACCTGAAACAGCAGGATGTTGTCGCCTTCGCGCACCTGCTGATGCTCCCACTGCTCACGCGGCAGGATCTGTTGATTAAGTGCCAGAGCTGTTCCCGGCTTCAGTTGGCGCAATTTGTCGAGCAGTATGGCGATGGTGAGCCCATCGTCGCACTTCAGCGGTTCGTCATTAAACAGAATGCGCATTCTGGCCTCCACACACCGGACATTGGCTTGCGCGGTGTAACGCCAGGTGTCGCCAGCCGCCAGAGCGGGCATCAAACAGCCGCAGCGTATTGCGATCCGTCTTCATATCGCTGAGTAACTTAATGGCCTCCAGTGCCTGCAATGTCCCCATTACACCCACCACAGGCCCAAGAATGCCCGCGGTGCGGCAGTTGCGTTCCGGCTCGGCATCGTCTGGCCACAGGCAGCGATAGCACCCCTGCGCCCAGGGCGGCGTGAGCACCATCATTTGCCCGCCGAAACCGACCGCACTGGCGGTGATCAACGGCGTGTTATGTGTTACGCAGGCGGCGTTGATGGCCTGGCGGGTTGCCATATTGTCGGTGCAATCCAGCACAACATCCGCAAGCGCCACTTCGCGTAGCAGGTCTTCACCCGCCAGACGCTCTTGCAGGGCGATAAGTTCGATATCAGGGTTGAGCTGGTTTAGCCGCTGCCGGGTGATACGCGCTTTGGGCTGGTTAATATCGTCGGTGGTAAAAAGGATCTGGCGTTGCAGGTTGCTGAGATGCACGTCGTCGTCATCCGCCAGCACCAGCGTACCCACGCCCGCTCCAGCCAGATACAGCGCGGCGGGCGTCCCTAATCCTCCCAGCCCGACAACTAACACCCGGCTTTCAAGAAGTTTTTTCTGGCCGTCGATAGCGATATCTTCCAGCAGTATCTGCCGGCTGTAGCGCATAAAGTCGCGATCATTCATCACCTGCTCCTGCCAGCTGTAACAGCTGTTCGGTGGCGGCCTGCCAGTCTGCGGCCTGGGTGATGGCGCTGACGACGGCAATACTGCCAACGCCCGTCTCCAGCACAGCCGGAGCCCGTTCAAGGCTAATGCCGCCGATGGCGACGGTCGGATAATCGGTCAGTCGCTGAATATGACCAGCCAGCTGCCCAAGCCCCTGGGGTGCTGAAGGCATCTGTTTGGTCTGTGTCGGGAAGACGTGGCCAAGTGCGATATAAGAGGGGCGTGCGGCGAGCGCCACATCGATCTCCATGTCGTCGTGGGTTGAAACCCCCAAACGCAGTCCGGCTTTACGGATAGCGTCCAGATCCGTTGTCTCCAGGTCTTCCTGACCCAGGTGCACGCCGTAAGCCTGGTGCTTAATGGCCAGTCGCCAGTAGTCGTTGATAAACAGGCGGGCCTCATAACGACGTCCCAGTTCAATGGCGGCGACCACATCGGCCTCCACCTCTTCATCACGTTTATCTTTGATGCGCAGCTGGATGGTGCGAACGCCTGCCTCCAGCAGGCGCGCAATCCACTCAACGCTATCCACTACCGGGTAAAGCCCTAGCCGAAAGGGAACCGGTGGGAAATCAGGCTGATACATTACGCCTCCTCTTTTTTGAGGTAGATTTCGCCGCCTTTTGCGCGGAAGTTATCTGACATGTCCGCCATGCCCACTTCAATAGCCTGTGCCGCTGCGTAATCACGCACTTCCTGGGTGATTTTCATGGAGCAGAACTTTGGCCCGCACATGGAGCAGAAGTGCGCCACTTTACCGGATTCCTGTGGCAGGGTTTCGTCGTGGTAGGCGCGGGCGGTGAACGGGTCGAGCGCCAGGTTGAACTGATCTTCCCAGCGGAATTCGAAGCGTGCTTTCGACATCGCGTTATCACGGATTTGCGCGCCCGGATGGCCTTTCGCCAGATCCGCTGCGTGGGCAGCAATTTTGTAGGTGATCAGACCCTGTTTGACATCTTCTTTGTTCGGCAGACCGAGGTGCTCTTTCGGCGTTACGTAGCAGAGCATGGCGCAGCCGAACCAGCCGATCATCGCCGCGCCAATCCCGGAGGTGAAGTGGTCGTAGCCTGGCGCGATATCTGTGGTCAATGGCCCCAGAGTATAGAACGGCGCTTCGTGGCAGTGCTCCAGCTCTTCGGTCATGTTGCGGCGGATCATCTGCATAGGGACATGTCCCGGGCCTTCAATCATTACCTGCACGTCATACTCCCAGGCGATTTTGGTCAGTTCGCCCAGCGTATGCAGTTCGGCAAACTGCGCTTCGTCGTTGGCATCCTGAATCGAGCCTGGACGCAGGCCATCGCCCAGTGAGAGCGAAACGTCGTAGGCTGCGCAGATTTCGCAAATCTCGCGGAAGTGCTGGTACAGGAAGTTTTCCTGATGGTGCGACAGGCACCATTTGGCCATGATTGAGCCGCCGCGCGAGACAATCCCGGTCAGGCGTTTAGCGGTCATCGGCACATAACGCAGCAGCACACCGGCGTGGATGGTGAAATAGTCCACACCCTGTTCAGCCTGCTCCAGCAGCGTATCGCGGAAGGCTTCCCAGGTGAGGTTTTCGGCGATGCCGTTCACTTTTTCCAGCGCCTGATAAATGGGCACAGTACCAATCGGTACCGGGCTGTTACGCAGGATCCACTCGCGGGTTTCGTGGATGTAACGTCCGGTAGAGAGGTCCATCACCGTGTCTGCACCCCAGCGGGTAGACCAGACCAGTTTTTCCACCTCTTCTTCAATGGAGGAGGTCACCGCCGAGTTACCAATGTTGGCGTTGACCTTCACCAGGAAGTTACGCCCGATGATCATCGGCTCTGATTCAGGGTGGTTGATGTTCGCAGGGATAATGGCGCGCCCGGCGGCCACTTCGTCACGCACAAATTCCGGGGTGATATTTTCCGGCAGACGCGCGCCGAAACCTTCTCCTGGATGCTGGTGGCGCAGCACTTCACCGCGAATACGTTCACGTCCCATATTTTCGCGGATGGCGATGAACTCCATTTCCGGCGTGACGATACCCTGGCGTGCATAGTGTAGCTGGGTTACGCATTTGCCTGCTGAGGCGCGTTTCGGGGTCAGCAGGCCGGTGAAGCGCAGCTCGTCCAGACCGTCGTCGGCCAGGCGCTCTTTGGTATATGCGGAGCTTTGCTCGTTGAGTTCTTCGCTGTCATTACGGGCGTCAATCCACGGCTGGCGCAGCTTTGCCAGACCCTGCTGAACGTTGATCGCAATCTCAGGATCGCCATACGGGCCAGAGGTGTCATACACCGGGATCGCTTCGTTATCTTCAAACTGCGGATCCTCTTTGCTGCCGCCAATGAGCGTTGGGCTAAGCTGGATTTCACGCATCGGGACGCGGATATCCGCCTGAGAGCCGGTAATGTAAATGCGGTTTGAGTTCGGGAAAGCAGTGCCTTCCAGGGTGTCGATGAAGTGTTGTGCTTGTGCGCGTTGTTCGCGACGGGTCAGTTTAGTGGTAGACATAGCTCATTCCAAAAGTGAAGGACATGGCTTGTCAGACGACGGATGAAGCAAGAGGAGATCGCCCAGGGGCGATACAACAGCAGTGTAACTCTTGTTCCCTTCGCAGGTATTAGCCTGATCAGGTTCCGCGGATCCCGAATTAACGGTCTCAGCCCGCGTTTTTGCAAACGCTGGGCACTCCGACAAGAAAAATCCCCCTCGTGAGAGGGGCGAATGTTTGTAAATTACTCGTTAACGATTAAGAACTCAAGCAGGCCGCGCGATGTTCTCTTCGTTACTGATGTTCAAATCGTTGTCCAGCGCGAGGGCGATCAGCTTATCTTCCAGCGTAAATCGCTCTTCCAGGGCTTCGCCAAGATCGGACAGCGCCTGCTGGAACTCAAGATAGTTATCGTGATCAATAGCGTTCTCAAGCGTGGAGTCGTAGTAGTCCATAATCTGCTGAGTGTTGGCTTCCAGCAGCGGATAGAGTTTGCTGGCCGCTAAATACGGCGTTGTCCCTTCCATTTCGCGGATAATACGTTCATAAATATTGAAATGGCCGTCGGACAAGTAGTCGACCAGGCTCTGACAAAAATCATCCAGCGCTTTTTCGTTCAGGCGCATGTAGGATTCTTTGCCAGGCTTAATGCCGACCAGATTGTAATAAGCCACGAGCAGATGCTTGCGTACATGTAGCCAGCGATCCACCAGTTTGTTACTTCCTCCAACGCGCTCTGTCAGGCTTTCCAGCTGGTTTAACATGTTCGACTCCGCAAGGTTTAGAATTGAATCTGCTTACCCAAAATTTAACCACGATGCTAACAACATGTCAGTGAAGCGAAGGTAGTGCAATAGATATGGATCGTATTATTGAAAAATCAGATCTCGGTTGGTGGTTAGTCAGTTACGAACAAAAATTATGGTTGCCCGCAGGGGAAATACCCTATGGCGCGGCAGAAAAATTCGATCTTGTGGGCCAACCTGCGCTGAGGATCGGCGAGTGGCAGGGCGATCCTGTGTGGATGATCCAGCAGGCCCGCCGTCAGGATATGGGATCGGTTCGTCAGGTACTCGATCTTGATGTCGGGCTGTTCCAGCTGGCTGGCCGCGGCGTGCAGCTGGCGGAGTTTTACCGTTCGCATAAATACTGCGGCTATTGCGGCCATACCATGCATCCGAGCAAAACCGAATGGGCGATGCTGTGCAGCCACTGCCGGGAACGTTACTACCCGCAAATTGCGCCGTGCATCATTGTCGCTATCCGCCGGGAAGATTCGATCCTGCTGGCGCAACACACCCGCCATCGCAACGGCGTACACACCGTGTTAGCCGGATTCGTTGAAGTGGGTGAGACGCTGGAGCAGGCCGTAGCACGCGAAGTCATGGAAGAGAGCGGGATTACGGTGAAAAACCTGCGCTATGTCACCTCACAGCCCTGGCCGTTCCCGCAATCACTGATGACCGCGTTTATGGCCGAATACGACAGCGGCGAGATTGTTATCGACCAGAAAGAGCTGCTGGAGGCGAACTGGTATCGTTACGACGATTTACCGCTGTTACCACCGCCGGGCACCGTGGCGCGCCGGCTGATAGAAGATACCGTCGCAATGTGTCGGGCTGATGCTGAGTGACATGTTACACTGAGGCCATGACGCTTAAGGAACTGCAAAAATGACCGAACTGAAGAACGATCGTTATCTGCGTGCGCTGCTGCGCCAGCCCGTTGATGTCACTCCGGTGTGGATGATGCGCCAGGCTGGCCGCTATCTCCCGGAGTACAAAGCCACCCGTGCCCAGGCGGGGGATTTTATGTCGCTGTGCAAAAATGCGGAACTGGCTTGCGAAGTCACGCTCCAGCCGCTGCGACGTTATCCACTGGATGCGGCGATCCTCTTTTCGGACATTCTGACTATCCCTGATGCCATGGGTCTTGGGCTGTATTTCGAAACGGGCGAAGGCCCACGTTTCACCTCTCCGATTAAGAGCAAAGCCGACGTCGATAAGCTGCCGATCCCAGACCCTGAGGGTGAACTGGGCTATGTGATGAATGCGGTACGCACCATCCGCCGTGAGCTGAAAGGCGAAGTGCCGCTGATTGGCTTCTCCGGCAGCCCGTGGACGCTGGCGACTTACATGGTTGAAGGTGGCAGCAGCAAAGCCTTTACCGTGATCAAAAAGATGATGTATGCCGAGCCACTGGCGCTGCATGCGCTGCTCGACAAGCTGGCGAAGAGCGTCACGCTGTATCTGAATGCCCAAATTAAAGCGGGTGCGCAGTCAGTGATGATTTTCGATACCTGGGGTGGTGTGCTGACCGGGCGCGATTATCAGCAATTCTCGCTCTATTACATGCACAAAATCGTTGATGGTCTGCTGCGCGAAAATGAAGGCCGCCGCGTGCCGGTAACGCTGTTCACCAAAGGTGGCGGTCAGTGGCTCGAAGCGATGGCAGCAACAGGCTGTGACGCGCTTGGGCTGGACTGGACGACCGATATCGCTGATGCACGTCGCCGCGTGGGCGACAAAGTGGCGCTGCAAGGCAATATGGACCCATCCATGCTGTATGCACCGCCTGCACGTATCGAAGAAGAGGTCGCAACTATTCTGGCGGGCTTTGGTCAGGGTGAAGGCCACGTCTTTAACCTCGGCCACGGTATTCATCAGGATGTACCGCCTGAGCACGCGGGTGCGTTTGTGGAGGCGGTACACCGGTTGTCTGCGCAGTACCACAAGTAAGGAATAGCTATGGATCTCGCGTCATTACGCGCTCAGCAGTTGGAACTGGCATCATCGGTGATCCGCGAGGATCAACTCGATAAGAATCCGCCGCAGTATATTGGTGGCGCCGATGTGGGGTTTGAGCAGGGCGGGGAGGTGACGCGAGCCGCGATGGTGGTATTGAAGTACCCTTCGCTGGAGCTGGTGGAATACAAGGTAGCGCGTATCGCTACCACCATGCCTTACATTCCAGGTTTTCTCTCCTTTCGTGAATATCCCGCGCTGCTGGTCGCGTGGGAGCTCCTCTCGCAAAAACCTGACCTGCTGTTCGTTGACGGGCACGGTATTTCTCATCCGCGCCGGTTGGGTGTTGCCAGCCATTTTGGCCTGCTGGTGGATGTGCCAACGATAGGTGTCGCCAAAAAGCGCCTGTACGGTGCGTTTGAGCCTCTTTCTGCCGAAGCGGGCGCCCTCGGCCCCCTGATGGATAAAGGCGAGCAGCTGGCATGGGTCTGGCGCAGTAAAGCGCGCTGTAATCCGCTGTTTATCGCCACCGGGCACCGGGTCAGTATGGACAGTGCGCTAACGTGGGTGCAGCGTTGCACAAGAGGATATCGTTTACCGGAGCCAACACGCTGGGCGGATGCCGTTGCATCACAGCGACCGGCTTTTATTCGCTGGCAGGAAATTCAGCGATGATTCAGGTAAACTGCCGCTAATTTCCGATTCGAGACATCATCATGTTACAAAACCCGATTCATCTGCGCCTTGAGAAGCTGGAAAGCTGGCAGCACGTCACTTTTATGGCTTGCCTGTGCGAGCGCATGTATCCCAACTACGCCGCGTTCTGCAAGCAGACGGAATTTGGTGATGGCCATATCTATCGCCGTATTCTGGATCTCATCTGGGAAACGCTGACCGTCAAAGACGCGAAGGTGAACTTCGACTCTCAGCTTGAAAAGCTGGAAGAGGCCATTCCGGTAGCGGATGATTTCGACTTGTACGGTGTCTATCCGGCAATTGATGCCTGCGTGGCATTAAGTGAACTGATTCACTCCCGTCTGAGTGGCGAAACCCTGGAGCACGCCATTGAAGTCAGTAAGGCATCGATTACTACCGTTGCGATGCTGGAAATGACCCAGGAAGGTCGCGAAATGACCGATGAAGAACTGAGAGCGAACCCCGCAGTTGAGCAGGAATGGGATATTCAGTGGGAGATTTTCCGATTACTGGCAGAGTGCGAAGAACGCGATATTGAGCTGATCAAAGGGCTTCGTGCGGACTTACGTGAGGCCGCCGAGAGTAATATTGGTATAATTTTTAACCAATGAGTCAACAAAACGTGATTTAACGCCTGTTTTGTCACTCCTCGACTCTTCCCTTTCGCCCCCCGTCTGGTCTACATTTGGGGGGCGAAAAAAAGTGGCTATCGGTGCGTGTATGCAGGAGAGTGCTTTTTTGGCATTTTCGTCGCACTCGATGCTTAGCAAGCGATAAACACATTGAAAGGATAACTTATGAACAAGACTCAACTGATTGATGTAATTGCGGACAAGGCTGATCTGTCTAAAGTGCAGGCTAAAGCTGCTCTGGAATCTACCCTGGCTGCTATTACTGAGTCTCTGAAAGAAGGCGATGCTGTACAACTGGTTGGTTTCGGTACCTTCAAAGTGAACCACCGCGCTGAGCGTACTGGCCGCAACCCGCAGACCGGTAAAGAAATCAAAATCGCCGCAGCTAACGTGCCGGCATTTGTTTCTGGTAAAGCACTGAAAGACGCTGTTAAGTAAGACGCGTGGCAGTGAACAGTTTTAACGAAGGGGCGGTAACGCCCCTTTTGTCTGTCTGGCGTGGTGCACTCGCGCTGGCCGGCGTGCTGTTGCTGTCAGCCTGTAGCCATGACTCCTCTCTGCCACCGTTTACCGGCAGCGGCTACGCTGACAACCAGGGAGCAGTCAGGATATGGCGCAAAGATTCTGGCGGGGAAGTTCATCTTCTCTCTGCCTTCAGCCCGTGGCATAGCGGCGATACCTCAACCGCTGAGTACCGCTGGCAAGACGACACCCTGTCGCTTATCGAGCTGAATATCTACAGTAAGACCCCCGAACATGTCCGTGTGCGTTTTGACGACCATGGCGAGCTGAGTTTTATGCAGCGTGAAGTGAGTGGGCAAAAGCAGCAACTTTCCAGCGATCAAATCGCCCTCTATAAATACCGTGCTGAACAAATTCGTCAGACCAGCGATGCGCTGCGTCAGGGACGTGTCGTGCTGCGTCAGGGACGCTGGCATATGGATGGTACGGTCACCACCTGCGAAGGGCAGACGGTGAAGCCTGAACTTGAAACCTGGGCGATACAACATATTCAACGTCGACAGCAAAAGTCGTCGGTTGAAGTGAGTGTATCCTGGCTGGAAGCACCGGAAGGATCTCAGCTGCTGCTGGTGGCGAACGAAGATTTCTGCACCTGGCAGCCGATGGAGAAGAGTTTCTGACGTAATTTCCCTCTCCCAAAGGGAGAGGGTTAGGGTTAGGGTTAGGGGGTATTACTCGCCCTGCTCACGCGCTATCGCGCGATAACCAATATCCCGGCGGCTGAAGCTACCGTTCCAGTGAAGATCTGCCATCAACGCATACGCACGCTTTTGAGCCTCTGCGACGGTATCGCCAAGCGCAGTCGCGCACAGCACGCGGCCACCGTTGGTCAGCACGCGATCGTCATCAGACAGTTTCGTCCCCGCATGGAATACCTTACCGCCTTCAGTCTCTTCCAGCGGCAGACCGTGGATTTCGTCACCGGTGTTGTAGTTACCCGGATAACCGCCCGCAGCAATCACCACGCCCAGAGAAGCACGTTCGTCCCACTCGGAGTTTTTCTCGTCCAGCTTGCCTTCGCAAGCCGCCAGGCACAGATCAACCAGATCGGATTTCATGCGCAGCATGATCGGCTGAGTTTCAGGATCGCCAAAGCGACAGTTGAACTCGATAACCTTCGGATTACCCTGCTTGTCGATCATCAGGCCCGCATAGAGGAAACCGGTGTAGGTGTTACCTTCGGCCGCCATGCCTTTTACGGTTGGCCAGATAATGCGATCCATCGTGCGCTGATGCACGTCATCAGTCACGACCGGAGCCGGGGAGTACGCGCCCATACCGCCAGTATTCGGGCCGGTATCCGCATCGCCAACACGTTTGTGATCCTGGCTGGTGGCCATTGGCAGTACGTGCTCGCCGTCGACCATCACGATAAAGCTCGCCTCTTCACCGTCGAGGAACTCCTCGATAACAATACGGTGGCCAGCGTCACCAAACGCGTTGCCTGCCAGCATATCCTGGACTGCAGCTTCTGCTTCTTCGAGGGTCATCGCCACGATAACGCCTTTACCGGCAGCCAGGCCGTCGGCTTTAATAACAATCGGCGCGCCTTTTTCACGCAGATAAGCCAGGGCTGGCTCAACTTCCGTGAAGTTCTGGTATTCCGCAGTGGGAATATTGTGGCGAGCGAGGAAATCTTTGGTGAACGCTTTGGAGCCTTCGAGCTGCGCGGCGCCTTCGGTTGGACCGAAGATTTTCAGGCCCGCAGCGCGGAATGCATCAACCACGCCAATCACCAGCGGAGCTTCCGGGCCAACGATAGTCAGGTCGATCTTCTCGTTCTGGGCAAAGCTCAGCAGCGCCGGGATATCTGTTACGCCGATAGCCACGTTTTGCAGCGCAGGCTCCAGCGCCGTACCGGCGTTGCCTGGTGCGACAAAGACGGTTTTCACCAGCGGGGATTGTGCTGCTTTCCACGCCAGAGCGTGCTCGCGCCCGCCGTTACCAATCACTAATACTTTCATTGTCTGCTCCGTGGATTAATGGCGGAAGTGGCGCATGTCGGTGAAGATCATCGCAATGCCGTGTTCATCGGCTGCGGCAATCACTTCGTCGTCACGAATGGAACCGCCAGGCTGGATCACACAGGTGATACCTACAGCTGCGGCAGCATCGATACCGT
Organism: Enterobacter sp. Li2LvB3; assembly: GCF_056156645.1. Classification (NCBI taxonomy): domain Bacteria; kingdom Pseudomonadati; phylum Pseudomonadota; class Gammaproteobacteria; order Enterobacterales; family Enterobacteriaceae; genus Enterobacter; species Enterobacter sp. Li2LvB3. The sequence continues at coordinate 27,226 of NZ_JBSICG010000039.1, forward strand.
CACGGAACGGGAAGAAGGCGTCAGACGCCATGGCGGAGCCTTTCACTTCCAGACCTTCGTCACCTGCTTTGATGCCGGCGATTTTGGCAGAATAAACGCGGCTCATCTGGCCTGCGCCTATTCCGATGGTCATGTTCTCTTTTGCATAAACAATGGCGTTGGATTTCACGAACTTCGCCACTTTCCAGCAGAACAGCGCATCACGCAGTTCCTGCTCGGTTGGCTGGCGCTTAGTTACAACGCGCAGATCACCCGCCGTGACCATACCCAGATCGCGATCCTGAACCAGCAGGCCGCCGTTCACGCGTTTGAAGTCCAGGCCTGATACGCGCTCAGCCCACTGACCGCAAACCAGCACGCGCACGTTCTGTTTTGCGGCGGTGATTTTCAGGGCTTCTTCCGTGGCAGATGGCGCGATGATCACTTCAACAAACTGACGGGAGATGATGGCCTGTGCGGTTTCAGCATCCAGTTCGCGGTTGAAAGCAATAATGCCGCCGAATGCAGAGGTCGGGTCAGTTTTATAAGCGCGATCGTAGGCATCCAGAATAGAGGTGCTTACCGCCACGCCGCATGGGTTTGCGTGCTTCACAATAACGCAGGCTGGCTCGCTGAACTCTTTCACACATTCCAGCGCGGCATCGGTGTCGGCAATGTTGTTATAAGAGAGCGCTTTGCCCTGAACCTGCTGTGCAGTCGCCACAGATGCTTCTTTTACTTCTTCTTCTATATAGAAGGCAGCCTGCTGGTGGCTGTTCTCACCGTAACGCATATCCTGCTTCTTAATGAAGTTCAGGTTCAGGGTACGTGGGAAGCGACCAGACGGCTCACGGCTTTCGCCATGATAAGCTGGCACCAGGCTACCGAAGTAGTTGGCGATCATGCTGTCGTAAGCGGCGGTGTGTTCGAAAGCTTTAATGGCGAGGTCGAAACGCGTATCCAGAGTCAGGGAGCCTTCGTTGGCATCCATCTCATTAATAATGGCAGCGTAGTCGTTGCTCTTAACCACGATGGCAACATCTTTATGGTTCTTGGCAGCGGAGCGCACCATGGTTGGGCCACCGATATCAATATTCTCTACTGCATCTTCCAGAGAGCAGCCTTCGCGGGCAACGGTCTGGGCAAATGGGTAGAGGTTAACAACAACCATGTCGATCGGCGCAATATCATGTTGTTCCATAATACCGTCATCCTGGCCGCGACGGCCAAGGATGCCGCCATGCACTTTCGGGTGCAGAGTTTTCACGCGTCCATCCATCATTTCCGGGAAACCGGTGTAATCGGACACTTCGGTAACCGGCAAGCCTTTATCTGCTAACAGGCGAGCAGTTCCGCCAGTAGAAAGCAGCTCTACACCACGTGCAGAAAGTGCCTGAGCGAATTCGACGATACCGGCTTTATCAGAAACACTGAGCAGAGCGCGGCGGATTGGACGACGTTGTTGCATGGTAAATCCCCTGGATTTCACGATTACAGTGAGCGTTAGATGAATTTTCCACAAAAAAACTCAGCTAACACCCCTAACGGGACATCCTTGTCAGGCGCGAGCATTTTAACGAAAACGTTTGCGCAACGCTCGCGAATTTTCACTTTTTCGTAGTGTTGTGGATAAGTCTGTGTGTAAAAAGGTATAAGGCGGGGTTTTGCTGTGGAATGCAGCAGTCAGTCATTTTTCTGCAATTTTTCTATTGCGGCCTGCGGAGAAC
>NZ_JBSICG010000040.1:0-22441 GCF_056156645.1 Enterobacter sp. Li2LvB3
GTAATATTATCGCTGAATTAAAGACAAAAATTACTGGGGAACCCTCAGCCCACAGGGAGAGGGAAAAGGATCACGCGATCTGCTTCCCTTCCATCAACCGCTGCACCAGCGGTGACATAATCAGTTCCATCGCCAGCCCCATTTTCCCGCCCGGCACTACCAACGTATTCATATGCGAAATGAATGAGCCTTGCAGCATGGCCAGCAGCCAGGGGTAATCAATGCCTTCGAGATTGCGGAAATGAATAACCACAAAGCTTTCGTCCAGCGAAGGAATGCTTTTGGCCGCAAACGGGTTGGAGGTATCTACCGTCGGCACGCGCTGGAAGTTGATGTGGGTGCGTGAGAACTGCGGCGTCAGGAAGTTAATGTAATCTTCCATCGAACGAACAACCGAATCCATCACCGCTTCGCGTGAATGACCGCGCTCGCTGGTATCGCGCGTCAGCTTCTGGATCCACTCCAGGTTCACAATCGGCACAACGCCGACCAACAGGTCCACGTGGCGCGCCACATCATGCTGCGTGGTCACCACGCCGCCATGTAATCCTTCATAAAATAGCACGTCGGTAGGTTCGGGAAGAGGCTGCCAGGGGGTGAATGTCCCTGGTACCTGATTCCAGGGAACGGCTTCGTCATAGGTGTGCAGATACTTCCGCGACTGGCCTTTGCCGGTCTGTCCGTATTCTTTGAAAGTCTGCTCCAGCAGACCGAAATCGTTGGCATCTGGCCCAAAATAGCTGATGTGTTTGCCGAGATCGCGAGCTTTGCGGATCGCCATATCCATTTCAGGGCGGGTGTAGCGGTGAAAGCTATCACCTTCTACCTCTGCGGACCGTAAATTAAGTTGCGCGAAAATCTTGCGAAAGGCGAGGCTGGTGGTGGTTGTACCCGCACCACTTGAGCCTGTAACGGCAATAACCGGATGTCTGGCAGACATAGCAACTCCCTGACTGGAATAGTGTTAAAGGTCAGTCGTGAAAGGCATTGCGGGGCATGATATTGACCGTTTCGTGCAGCTCAGACCATACCAGCACCACCTCGCCACTTTTGAGCTGGCGCTTTACATCGTTGACCTTTTGTTCAAGCGAACGTTCTTGTTCACCATAATCTGTGCCTTCGCGTAATACAAAGCTTTCAATAAGATTATCGAGCGTTTCGGGCGCCAGTTCCTGCCAGGGGATAATCATTTTTTACCGTCCAGAAAAGCGGTGAGCCAGGCTGGAATGCGTGTTTCCAGCCACATCTGCGGGCGTCTGAGCGTACCACCCACAAAGCCAACATGACCGCCATGTTCAGTCAGCTGGTACTGCACGTTGGCGGGCAGAAATTCCTGCGCGGGGATGGAGTGATGATCCATGAACGGATCATCTTTCGCATGGATGATAAGCGTCGGTTTGGTGATTTTGCTCAACAGTGGCATGGCGCTGCACTGGCGATAGTAATCTATCGCATCGGCAAAACCGTGAATTTTGGCGGTGATCAAGTCGTCGAACTCGCGAATACGACGCACCTTCTTCAGCTGACGCAGACTCACCGGCAGAGTGTCCGGGTAGGCTTTGAGCTTACGCGCGGCATTGGCCTTCAGCAGGTTGAGCAGATAACGCTGATACACCCGGGAAAACCCTTTTTCCATATGGTAGCTGCACTGCTCCAGCATAAACGGGGCAGAGACAATCACCGCAGCGTCCAGAGGAACCGTGTCACCCTCTTTCGCCAGCAGGCAGGCCAGCATATTACCGCCCAGCGAATAGCCTACGGCCGCCGTGGACACCGTACCAAAATTGTCACTCAGCCAGTGTAAAAACCAGGTGCCGTCTTCGGTTTCGCCTGAATGGTAAATGCGCTTCTGGCGATTTGGCTCACCGCTGCACCCGCGAAAATGCATCACTACGCCGAGCCAGCCATGCTCTTTCGCCGCCTGGATCAGACCATGTGCATATGGGCTGTACAGGCTGCCTTCCAGACCGTGAAACACCACCAGACGGGGTTTATGTTTAGCCTGCTCCGGCTCTTCGCTCCAGGCGAGATCCAAAAAGTCCCCGTCCGGCAAATCCAGACGTTGCCAGTGTGGGGTGAACTGCACCTTGCGGCGGATAAGGCGCGGCAACATGGTCTGCAAATGGCGATTGGCTACGCCACGCATGGGCACAAATTCTGCGCTCTCTTCGGCTGCAATGTCGAAGTCTGATGGGATGATTTGGGTCATAACGGCGATGCTGATTCTTGTCAGTTATTTACTATACCTTCCGAATTGTACCCCGTTTAGCCTGTTTTTCCGAAACATGAACTGATCCCGATCACAAATATTTACGCTGATTATTACTCTCAGGCTAATGATTAGACTCTACGCTTAATTGATGCCTTTCTCACCAGGGCGCACACTTTATTCAGCGTTAGGCAAATCAAAATGATTAGCTGAATCAGGAGGTTAATAATGTTATCTGGGCAAACACCCACCCGGCAATGGAACACGCGACGCAGTGAGAAAGCGCGTCGTCTGGCATCCGTACCGGTGCAGGGCAAGGTACTGCCAACCGGCGATCTTGTCGCCATGCTGGAAAAACTGATCGCCTCTGGCGACAAAGTCGTCCTGGAAGGCAACAACCAGAAGCAGGCGGATTTCCTTTCCCGCTCACTTGCTGAAGTGAACCCGCAAATCGTCCACGACCTGCATATGATCATGCCAAGCGTCGGGCGTAGCGAACATCTGGATATCTTTGAGAAAGGTATCGCCCGCAAGCTGGACTTCTCCTTCTCCGGGACGCAAAGCCTGCGTATCTCGCAGCTGCTCGAAGACGGGCAACTCGAAATTGGTGCCATCCATACTTACATCGAGCTTTATTCCCGCCTGTATGTCGACCTTTCGCCAAACGTGGCGCTGATTGCTGGTTTCAAAGCCGACCGCAAAGGCAACCTCTACACTGGTGCCAGCACCGAAGATACTCCGGCGCTGGTAGAGGCCGCTGCCTTCCATGATGGGATTGTTATCGCGCAGGTTAACGAGCTGGTGGACGACGAGTGTGACCTGCCGCGTGTTGATATTCCTGGCTCCTGGATTGATTACGTTGTCGTAGCTGATAAACCGTTCTTTATCGAACCGCTGTTTACCCGAGACCCGCGTCTGATCAAGCAGGAACACATCCTGATGGCGATGATGGCGATTAAAGGCATCTACGCGGAGCATCAGGTGCAGTCCCTGAACCACGGGATTGGCTTTAACACCGCTGCGATTGAGCTGCTGCTGCCCACCTACGGCGAACAGCTCGGTCTGAAGGGAAAAATCTGTAAACACTGGACGCTGAACCCGCACCCTACACTTATTCCGGCAATTGAAAGCGGCTGGGTGGAAAGCGTGCACTGTTTCGGCGGTGAGCTGGGAATGGAAGAGTATATCCGCGCCCGTCCTGACGTCTTCTTTACCGGTGCTGACGGCTCTATGCGGTCCAACCGTGCCTTCTGCCAGCTGGCGGGTCAGTACGCGGTGGATATGTTTATCGGTTCTACCTTGCAGGTTGACGGTTACGCCAACTCCTCAACGGTCACGCGTGGTCGTCTTTCCGGCTTCGGCGGCGCGCCAAACATGGGTCATGACCCGCACGGTCGCCGTCACGCCACGCCAGCCTGGCTGAACATGATCACCGAGCCTGACCCAATGCAGCGCGGTAAAAAACTGGTCGTGCAAATGGTCGAAACCTTCCAGGCCGGTGTGAAACCCACCTTCGTGGAAAAACTCGATGCCGTCGAGGTGGCTAAAGCCTCCGGGATGCCACTGGCACCGGTGATGATCTACGGCGATGACGTTACCCACGTGCTCACGGAAGAGGGGATTGCCTACCTCTATCGTGCGAAAGACCTCGAAGAACGTCGCGCCATGGTGGCCGCAGTTGCCGGTATCACCGACATCGGTCTGGGCGTTGACGCTAAACGCGTGGCGGAACTGCGCCAGAGCGGCAAAGTGGTTTACCCGGAAGATATGGGTATTCGCCGCACCGACGCCACCCGCTCTCTGCTGGCGGCAGGTAGCGTGTCTGACCTGGTTGAATGGTCCGGCGGTCTTTACAACCCACCTGCGAAATTCCGGAGCTGGTAATGAAACTTCTGCCCCAGATTCAGGTTGAAGGCGGTGCCGAATGGCTGGCGCGAACCGCCACGCAGTGTCTGATTGACGAAGCACGTTTAAGCCCGAAACCCGGTCTGGTGGACAGTCGGGGGAACGGCGCGCACCACGATTTATCGCTTGCGCTGATGGAGCGCTCTGCGCACAGCCTGACCTCCACGTTTCAGGTGCTGGCGCAGCACAGCTGGCAGCGTCCGGCAGATATTGCGCTTAGGCAAACCGTCGGGCGGCTTGGCCGCGAAGGCGAGCAGCAAATGATGGCCGCAACCGGTGGCGTGAACACCCATCGTGGCGCGATTTGGGCGCTGGGATTGCTGGTGAGCGCGGTAGCGATGCTGGGCGGCGATGCAAAGGCAAATGTCGTCGCTAACACCGCCGCGCAACTGGCAAAACTGCCGGACGATGCCGCACCGAAGGTGTTCAGTAAAGGCTTGCGCGCCACGCATCGCTACCGTGTGCCAGGCGCACGCGAAGAGGCTCAGCAGGCCTTCCCGCACGTTATGCAGCGTGCGCTGCCACAGCTTCGTCTCAGCCGTCTTAACGGCAGCAGTGAAGTTCAGGCCAGGCTCGATGCACTAATGGCCATCATGACGTCGCTCACCGACACCTGCGTGCTGTCGCGCGCCGGGATGGAGGGGCTGGACGCCATGCAGGACGGCGCGCGTGCGGTGCTGAACGCCGGAGGTTGTGCAACGACTGCGGGCCAGCAGGCGCTGGCAAACCTGGATCGTCAGATGCTGGCGCTTAACGCTTCACCGGGCGGCGCTGCTGACCTGCTTGCCGCCACGCTGTTCCTCGACCGTATCGAGACGCCAAATTCAAAGCATTAAGAGGATGTTATGGAAAAAATCACATTGACCGTGCCAGCCAGCCGCGCGTTACGCGGCAGGGCGCTGGCAGGGGTTGTCGGTTCCGGGGATATGGAGGTGCTCTTCACCGCCGAACCGGGCCAGACGTTAACCATTGATATCACCACTTCCGTCGACAACAGCCGTGGTCGTTGGGAAGCCTTGTTCAGCCGTCTGCAAACCGTCAGCAGTCTGCCTGCCGGCACGTTGACCATCCACGATTTCGGCGCGACGCCGGGCGTGGCGCGCATTCGTATCGAACAGGTCTTTGAAGGGGTGAGCCATGCGTGATGACAGCAGCTTTATCGAATTAAAAGCACGCCAGCGTGCGCAGGCGCTGCTGGATGACGGCAGCTACCGCGAACTGCTGGATCCGTTTGAAGGGATTATCTCGCCGTGGCTGGGGCCACAGGGCATTGTTCCACAGGCCGATGACGGCATGGTGGTGGCGAAGGGCACGATCAACGGTCAACCTGCGGTTGTGGTCGCCATTGAAGGTGCGTTCCAGGGCGGCAGCATGGGCGAAGTGTCCGGTGCCAAAATGGCGGCCGCGCTGGAACTGGCGGCGGAAGATAACCGCAACGGCATTCCGACTCAGGCGGTGTTATGCCTCGAAACCGGCGGCGTGCGCTTGCAGGAAGCCAACCTTGGCCTGGCGGCGATCGCTGATATTCACGCCGCGATTGTTGACCTGCGTCGCTACACCCCGGTCGTCGGGATTGTCGCCGGTACCGTGGGCTGCTTCGGCGGGATGTCCATCGCGGCGGCGCTTTGTAGCTATCTGATTGTGACCCGTGAAGCGCGTCTTGGCCTGAACGGCCCGCAAGTTATCGAGCAGGAAGCGGGGATTGAAGAATACGACTCCCGTGACCGGCCGTTTATCTGGAGCATGACCGGGGGCGAGGTGCGCTACCAAAGCGGGCTGGTGGATGCGCTGGTCGGTGACGGGATCAACGCGGTGAAAGGTGCGATGAACGATGCGATTGCCAAAGGCGTTCCGGCCAAACATCGCACCGATAACTATGACGATTACCTGAACCGTTTGACGCATTTCGACACCCGCAAGCAGGCCGATGCCGAACAGATTAACGCGCTTTTTGCCCGGGAGGTGAAATGATGAGTACTTCAATGAGCCGTGGCGAACTCTGGCTGGACACCCTCGCCCCGAACGCTAAACGTCTGGAAGGGTTATGCCCGTCCGTGCAGGCAGCAGACGGTGAACTTAACGGTGAAGCGGTGCGTTTTGTGGCCGTTGTGCCGGACGCCAACAACCATTTCCCGCGTGCGGCGCAAGGTGAGGTGGGTCTGCTGGAAGGCTGGACCCTGGCAAAAGTGGTGAGCGAAACCGTAGCTGCCGATGCGAACAACGCCGTGAAACGCCCGATTGTGGCGGTAATTGACGTCCCGAGCCAGGCCTATGGCCGTCGTGAAGAGGCGTTTGGTATTCATCAGGCGCTGGCCGGTGCGGCTGCTGCGTATGCCAACGCGCGTCTGGCGGGCCACCCGGTGATTGGGCTTATCGTCGGTAAAGCGATGTCCGGTGCATTTCTGGCGCACGGCTACCAGGCTAACCGTCTGATCGCCTTCAATGACAAGGAGGTGCTGATCCACGCGATGGGTAAAGAGTCAGCCGCACGTATCACGCTGCGCACCGTCGAGGCGCTGGAAAAACTGGCGGCGACTATTCCGCCAATGGCGTATGACATTAGCAACTACGCCACGCTGGGGCTGCTCTCTAACCTCCTGGACATCAGCAACCCGGATGCACCATCCGATATCGATCTGACGCAGGTGAAGACCACGCTGCAACAGGCCATCAATGACGCTCGTCAGGACACCACGTTAAAAAATCGTTTGGGTGCTGATAACCGTCGCAGCTCTGCTCTGGTACGCGAACGTATGCGAGCAAGCTGGTAAGTAAATTAAGACCTGCCAGAGAGGCATAACCCCGTGGGCGCATCCCTTGCGCCCGCGTGGGAACCTGCATCCTGAAAAATAATAAACATCGCACCAGTGCTAAAACTTTTTTAATACAGGTGATTTATGACTTACGTAATTGTTCATGCTCTTGCACCGATTTTCGTCATCATGCTGCTGGGATTCTGGGCCGGTAAGGCAAAGATGGTCGATAACAAAAATGTGTCCCTGCTTAATATCTTCGTGATGGATTTTGCGTTACCTGCCGCGCTGTTCAGCGCCACCGTACAAACGCCGTGGACCGGCATTGTGGCTCAGTCGCCGCTGATCCTGGTCTTGACCCTGGCGATGTGGATTACCTATGCGGCCATTTACTTCCTGGCGACCAGCGTCTTTAAAAAATCTCCGCAAGATGCCGCGGTACTGACGCTCACCGTTGCCCTGCCGAACTACGCCGCGCTTGGTCTGCCGATTCTGGGCAGCGTGCTGGGTGAAGGTTCTTCGACATCGCTCTCCGTCGCGGTTTCCATCGCCTGTGGTTCAGTGCTGATGACGCCGTTCTGCCTGCTGATCCTGGAGCGCGAAAAAGCGCGTGCCGAAGGGAATAACACCGGCTCAACGCTCTCTATGCTGCCGGTGCTGATGTGGCGCTCGATTAAAAAGCCGATTGTGATGGGCCCGCTGCTGGGGGTGATTTTATCTGCCATCGGCATCAAAATGCCGGAACTGGTGCTGGCGGCCATCAAACCACTGGGACTGTCCGCAACCGCTGCCGCGCTGTTCCTGACCGGGGTGATCCTCTCGGCGCGTAAGCTGCAGATCAACACCATGGTTATTACTTCCACTATTGCCAAGCTGCTGATCCAGCCAGCGATTGCCTGGGGTATTGTGCTGATTTTCGGTCTGCACGGCTCCGTGGCAATTACCGCTATCCTGATGATTGCGCTGTCTGCGGGCTTCTTCGGCGTGGTGTTCGGTAACCGCTTTGGTGTGCAGTCGCCGGATGCTGAAGCCGTGCTGCTGTTAAGTTCCGTACTGTGTATCCTGTCGCTGCCGCTGTTTATCTCGCTGACTTCAGGAATGTAATCATGACCACAACATTACGCCCACACGACCTCATCTGGCTTAGCGCGCGCAATGCCCTGGAAGGGATCACCGAATCCTGGGTGGATGCTGCCTGGCATATCGGCCTGCCGGTCGTGGTGCGGCGTGATGTTGATAACAATGGCCGTATTCCCGTTGGCGTGCGCGGTCTGCGCCGCGACCAGCGTGCGGCCGGGTGGGTGAAGCCCGAAAACGTCCTCCGCGTCGTTACGCCTGAGGCGTTGAGCGTGACGGCCGATCTGCTGCGCTCTCCGTTTGTTACCCAGCCACCGGTTCAGGTGGCGCTGCAGCTTTCTCAGCAGGCGTGGCCGTGGGCGTGGGGTATTACCGGCAGCACAGGCTATGCGCTGGCGACCGGCATTCCGGTAATACATGCCGACAGCGATCTTGATCTGCTGATCCGCGCCCCTGAGCCGATTTCCCCTGATACTTTTACCGCCTGGCAGTCGCAGCTCAGCCGCGCATTGTGCCGGGCGGATACGCAGGTTGATACGCCGGAAGGGGGCTTTGCGCTGGCAGAGTGGCTGCGTGACGGAAAAATACTGCTGAAAACCCGCCGTGGACCGCGCCTGGTGGCGGATCCGTGGCACAGGGAGGAGTGATGAAAATACTGTTTACCTTTCCGGGACAGGGCACGCAGCATGAAGGGATGCTGCAAAATCTACCGGGAACGGTGCTGGCTCAGGCCCGCGAAGTACTGGGGGCCGAAATCGATACGCTGGACAGCGCAGCCTCGCTAACCCACACCCGCGCGGTGCAGCTTTCGCTGCTGATTGCCGGTGTTGCCTGGGCGCGCGAGCTGGAACGTCGTGGGGTTTCCCCGGATATCGTCAGCGGGCTGTCTATTGGCGCTTACCCGGCAGCGGTTATCGCGGGTGCGCTGGAATTTACTGACGCGCTGAAGCTGGTGGCGCTGCGCGGTGATGTGATGGAGCAGGCTTACCCGCACGGTTACGGCCTGACGGCAATTATGGGATTAACCCTGCCGCAGGTTGAAACGCTGATTGAAGGCACCGGAACCTATATTGCGAACCTGAACGCTGAAACACAAATAGTGATTGCCGGAACAGATGAGGGGATGGCACAGGTCGCGGCGCGCGCGCTGGCGTGCGGGGCAAGTAAGGCACATCGGCTGGCGGTGAGCGTGCCGTCGCACTGTGAGTTGCTGGCAATACCGGCACAAAAGCTGGCGGCGGCGTTTGAATCCGTCATGCTTTCACGCCCACGCTGTGCATACCTGAGTGGCAGTACCGGGCGCGTGCTCTGGCAGCCGGAGAAGATCGCGGATGATCTGGCGATGAACATGGCGCGAACCGTGCGCTGGCAGGAGGCGGTAATTTCCGCTAACGAGCGTGAAGCACGGCTGGCGATAGAGATGCCACCCGGTGGTGTGCTGACCTGTCTGACGCGGCAGGCTGCCTGGGAAGGGGAGTCTATTTCACTGGAACGCAGCGGCCTGGATGTGGCGGTGCATTTGGCGGGTAGGCTTCAGTGGTAAGCGTAGCGCCACCAGGCAATAACATCAGGTACCTTCTTGCAAACTACGCGCATACATCCGCCCTTCGGCGGCTAATGCGCGCAGGCTAGGGTCCTGCTCGCGGTTACGGGCAAACACAATGGCGATAAGCTGCTGCATCTGGTACGGCTGCGCCAGTTTCAGTAGCTGCACCGAATTCTCATACACTTTCTTCATCCTGCCCGGCATCAGCGTAAAACCAACACCCGCCTGCACCAGACTGAGCATGGAGAAAATGTCATTCACGCGGGTCACGATTTCGGGTTCAAATCCGGCGATATGAAAGGCTTCCTGAAAGCCTGCATACGTGGCGAAGCCTTCCGCCAGCGCGACAAATTTCTGATCTTTATAATCACGGAGATCCGCTGGCCCGCGGGTATTCAGCGTGGCGGACGCCGGGGCGGCAAGGAAAATATCGTCATGGAACAGGGGCAGGACTTCAAGGCTGTTACGGTCGATATCGCTTTCGGAAATCGAAATTAACACGGCGTCCAGCGCGCCTTCATCCAGCAAATGCAGCAAGGTTTCGTTAGAGCCCATCGTCAGATCCATCTCCAGATCCGGACGGCGTAGCTTCATGCCCATTATCAGGCGCGGCACAGTTTCCAGCGTGAGCGAGTAGAGTGTGCCCACCCGCAGCCTTCCCTGGCCGATCCCGGCAATTTTGCGCGACTCTTCCACCCCGCGCGCCATTACCTGCATCACTTCCTGGCAATACTCCAGTAGTGTCCAGGCGGACGGAAGCGCAATCAGGTTACGCCCCTTGTGGGTAAAGAGCGGGCAGCGTACGTTTTCTTCCAGCGTATGCAGCGCGCGGTGCACGCTGACGCCGCTGAGGCCCAGAGTTTCGGCGGTACGCGCGATATTGCCCTTCTCCATGAACGTCATGAAGATGCTGAGTTTACGGAATGTAATATCGCTCGTGGTATCGAAACTCATAACTCTCCTGGCGGTTAGTCAGCCTGAAGCATCGCTTCCAGCTGCTCTTGCGCGTCCAGCCACGCCATTTCACACTCTTCGAGGCTGGATTTGGTTTTGGCCTGGGTTTGCAGACAGTCGGTCAGCTCGGCTTTGCGGCTCTGATCGTACAGCCCGCTGTCGCCCAGCTTCTCTTCAACGGTGGCAAGCGTGGCGTTGAGTTTCTCCATCTCTTTTTCCAGACGGGTGATCTCTTTACGCAGTGGCTGCGTCTGGGTGCGTAACTCTGCTTCGCGGCGCTTCTGATCTTTACGTGCCTGGGCGCTGTTGGCATTGTCTTTCGCCGCTTCGTCCGGCTGGTTCTCTTGCTTTTGTACGTCTGTCAGCCACTGCTGGTAGTCTTCCAGGTCGCCGTCGAAGGGCTCGACTTTACCGTCGTGGACCAGATAAAGATCGTCGGTAGTCGAACGGATCAGGTGGCGATCGTGCGAGACCACAACCAGCGCGCCTTCGAACTCAATCAGCGCTTCGGTCAGCGCCTGACGCATGTCGAGATCCAGGTGGTTTGTCGGTTCATCGAGCAGCAGCAGATTAGGGCGCTGCCAGACGATTAACGCCAGCACCAGACGGGCTTTCTCACCGCCGGAGAAGCGTTCAGTATTTTCCGTCACCTTATCGCCCTGGAAGCCAAAGCCGCCGAGATAGTCGCGCAGCTTCTGTTCCATTTCCTGCGGAGCCAGACGTGCCAGGTGCTGAATCGGCGACTCATCGGCGCGTAAAAATTCCAGCTGATGCTGCGCGAAGTAGCCAAGCTTGATGCCTTTAGCCAGACCGATATCACCGCTTACCGGGTTCAGTTCACCCGCCAGCAGCTTAATCAGGGTCGATTTACCCGCACCGTTACGCCCTAACAGGCCGATACGTGAACCTGGCACCAGGTTGAGTTTGATGGAATCCAGAATAATGCGTTCACCGTAGCCCGCGCTGACTTTCTCCATTTTCAGCAACGGATTCGGCAGGCTTTCGGGTTCGCGGAAGCTAAAGTGGAACGGGTTATCCACATGCGCCGGAGCAATCATCTCCATGCGTTCCAGCATTTTGATGCGGCTCTGCGCCTGCTTGGCCTTAGAGGCTTTGGCTTTGAAACGATCAACGAAACTTTGCAGATGCGCGACACGCTGTTGTTGGCTTTCGTACATCGACTGCTGCTGCGCAAGACGCGTCGCACGCTGGCGTTCGAAAGAGCTGTAGTTGCCGGTGTATTCGAACATGGTTTGCTGTTCAATATGAATGATTTTATCCACCACTGGATCGAGGAAGTCGCGGTCGTGGGAAATCAGAATCAGCGTACCCTGATAGCTTTTCAGCCATTTTTCTAGCCAGATAACCGCATCAAGATCGAGGTGGTTGGTCGGTTCATCGAGTAACAACAGGTCAGAGCGGCAGATCAGCGCCTGCGCCAGGTTAAGACGCATACGCCAGCCACCGGAGAAGTCGCTCACCGGGCGTTCGAGCTGTTCGTTACTAAAGCCCAGCCCGTGCAGCAGGCTGGAGGCGCGGGAGCGAATCGTCCAGGCGTCGATGGCGTCCAGCTTGCCGTGAACGGTAGCAATGGCGTGACCGTCGTTGCGTTCGTTGGCGGCGTTGAGCTCTGCTTCCAGCTTGCGGTATTCACGATCGCCGTCAATGACATAGTCGAGTGCGGGTTCGCTCAGCGCGGGGGTTTCCTGATTTACCCACGCAAGCTGCCAGTTACCCGGGAAGGTAAAGTTGCCGCCATCGGCGCTTATCTCGTTTTTCAGCAGCGCCAGCAGGGTGGATTTGCCACAGCCGTTTTTGCCGACCAGACCGACTTTTTGACCTGGATTGATGGTGGCCGTTGCGTTGTCCAGCAGGACACGCACGCCGCGACGAATTTGTAACGAGGAGAAAACAATCATAGAAGCGCCGTATGTTCCGACTATGTTAATTTGTCATTATGATAATGTAAGGTGTGGGCCATATTCCCCACCGGGCCGCCATGGTAGCCCAAAACGACAACAATACACAAAAACAGAACCGGGAGGGGAGTGATGTCTCAGACAGCAAAAGTGCTGCTGCTGTATGCCCATCCGGAATCTCAGGACTCGGTGGCGAACCGGGTTCTGCTTAAGCCGGCTTCACAGCTCAGTAACGTGACGGTGCACGATCTCTACGCGCACTACCCTGATTTCTTTATCGATATTCCATACGAGCAGGAACTCCTGCGTCAGCATGACGTGATTGTGTTCCAGCATCCGCTTTATACCTACAGCTGTCCGGCGCTGCTAAAAGAGTGGCTGGATCGCGTTCTGAGCCGGGGTTTCTCCAGCGGGGTAGGGGGCAACCAACTGGCGGGAAAGTACTGGCGTAGCGTCATCACCACGGGCGAGCCAGAGAGCGCATACCGCTACGATGGTCTGAATCGTTATCCCATGAGCGATATTTTGCGACCGTTTGAACTCACGGCTGCCATGTGCCGTATGCACTGGATGAGCCCGATAATTGTTTACTGGGCGCGCCGTCAGGAGCCGCAGGAGCTGGCTAATCATGCCAAAGCCTATGGTGAATGGCTGGCCTCGCCGATCCCGGCAGGAGGTCGCTGATGGAAGGATCGAATTTACTGCTGGCTGGCGTTCTCTTCTTATTTGCCGCCGTGGTTGCTGTGCCGCTGGCATCGCGGATTGGTATTGGCGCGGTGCTGGGGTATCTGCTGGCGGGAATTGCCATCGGCCCGTGGGGACTTGGTTTTATCAGCGATGTTGATGAAATCCTGCATTTCTCTGAGCTGGGCGTGGTGTTCCTGATGTTCATCATCGGCCTTGAGCTGAACCCGTCTAAGCTGTGGCAGTTACGCCGCTCTATTTTTGGTGTCGGAACGGCCCAGGTAGTGTTCAGTGCTGCCATTCTGGGCGGGCTATTAATGCTCACTCATTTTTCCTGGCAGGCGGCGGTGATTGGCGGTATTGGTCTGGCCATGTCTTCCACGGCAATGGCGTTACAGCTGATGCGCGACAAGGGCATGAACCGCAGCGAAGCGGGTCAACTGGGTTTTTCGGTGCTGCTGTTTCAGGATTTGGCGGTGATCCCGGCCCTTGCGCTGGTGCCGCTGCTGGCAGGCTCTGGCGACGATCACTTTGACTGGGCAAAAGTCTCGATGAAGGTGCTGGCCTTCGCGGGGATGCTGATTGGCGGGCGCTTCTTACTGCGCCCGGTGTTCCGCTTTATTGCCGCATCCGGCGTACGCGAAGTGTTTACGGCGGCAACGCTGCTGCTGGTTCTTGGGTCGGCGTTGTTTATGGATGCGCTGGGGCTTTCTATGGCGCTCGGGACGTTTATCGCCGGAGTGCTGCTTGCCGAGAGCGAGTATCGTCACGAGCTGGAAATTGCCATCGATCCCTTTAAAGGGCTGCTTTTAGGGCTGTTCTTTATTTCGGTGGGTATGGCACTCAATCTGGGCGTGCTTTATACCCATTTTCTGTGGGTAATGCTCTGTGTTGCCGTGCTGGTGGTGGTCAAAACGCTGGTGCTGTACGCGCTGGCGCGGATTTACGGGCTGCGCAGCGCTGAGCGAATGCAGTTTGCCAGCGTATTAAGCCAGGGGGGAGAGTTCGCATTTGTGCTCTTCTCCATGGCATCGTCGCAGAAATTGTTCAAAGATGACCAGATGGCGTTGCTGCTGGTGACGGTGACGTTGTCGATGATGACCACGCCGCTGCTGATGAAGCTGGTGGATAAGTTTCTGTCTCGCCGCTTTAACCTGACAGAAGATGAAGACGAAACCCCGTGGGTGGAAGATGATAAGCCGCAGGTGATCGTCGTGGGATTTGGCCGTTTTGGTCAGGTTATCGGGCGTTTGCTCATGGCGAACAAAATGCGTATCACGGTGCTGGAGCGTGATATTAGCGCAGTGAACCTGATGCGAAAATATGGCTATAAGGTTTACTACGGTGATGCCACTCAGCTTGAGCTGTTACGCTCTGCCGGGGCAGAAGCCGCTGAGTCCATCGTCATTACCTGTAACGAGCCGGAAGACACCATGAAGCTGGTGGAGTTGTGCCAGCAGCACTTCCCTCATTTACATATCCTGGCGCGCGCCCGTGGGCGTGTTGAGGCGCATGAGCTGTTGCAGGCGGGGGTGAAACACTTCTCGCGTGAGACTTTCTCATCCGCGCTAGAGCTTGGGCGTAAAGCGCTTGTTTCACTGGGTATGCATCCTCATCAGGCCCAGCGCGCCCAGATGCATTTCCGCAGGCTGGATATGCGCATGTTGCGCGAGCTTATGCCTGTTCACACCGATACGGTGCAGATTTCCCGTGTACGGGAGGCGCGACGCGAGCTGGAAGAAATCTTCCAGAGAGAGATGCAGCAAGAACGACGCCAGCTGGATGGCTGGGATGAATTTGAATAAAAGGTAAATAACATGGCGGTACGTAAACGCTTTATTGCGGGTGCAAAGTGCCCGACCTGCCAGGCGCAAGATACGCTGGCAATGTGGCGCGAGAATAATATTGATGTTGTTGAGTGTGTTAAGTGCGGTCATCAGATGCGCGAGGCCGACAAAGAGGCGCGCGATCATGTTCGCAAAGAAGAGCAAGTGATCGGCATTTTTCATCCGGACTAGCGATATGCCCTGAGTTTTTTTAAGCTAAAGGGTACACGGGTGCAGATTTCGGCTACAATCTGCGCCAGCAATTTTCCCACGCTCAGGAGATATCATGAAAGTAGCAAAAGACCTGGTGGTCAGCCTGGCCTATCAGGTACGTACAGAAGACGGTGTGTTGGTTGATGAGTCTCCGGTGAGTGCGCCGCTGGACTACCTGCATGGTCACGGCTCCCTGATTTCCGGCCTGGAAACTGCGCTGGAAGGTCATGACGTTGGCGACAAATTTGACGTTGCTGTAGGTGCAAATGACGCTTACGGTCAGTACGACGACAACCTGGTTCAGCGCGTCCCTAAAGACGTGTTCATGGGCGTTGACGAACTTCAGGTTGGTATGCGTTTCCTGGCTGAAACCGACCAGGGCCCGGTTCCTGTAGAAATCACTGAAGTTGAAGACGACCACGTTGTCGTTGACGGCAACCACATGCTGGCTGGCCAGAACCTGAAATTCAACGTAGAAGTTGTTGCTATCCGTGAAGCGACCGAAGAAGAACTGGCTCACGGCCATGTTCACGGTGCGAATGGTCACGACCATGACCACGATCACGGCCACGATGGTTGCTGCGGTGGTCACGGCCACGATCACGACCACGACCATGGTCATGACCACGGTAAAGGTGGTTGCGGTAACGGCGGTTGCGGTTGTCACTAATTCCGTTATGCGGAAAATAAAAAAGCGGGATTATCCCGCTTTTTTTACGCCTCAATAATGAGGTGGTGGCGTCTCTTCAGATTGAGAGGCGATGTGCGATGACTGTGTGGCTTTCACTTTTTCAGTGAGCAGACGCAGCAGATCCCGCAGTTTTGCCATTTCTAGCTCGTGGGCGGTCACCGTTTGGTTGAGCTCTTCGATGGTGATGTCCTGAAAAGCAAGTCGGCTTTCAAGCTCGGCCAGTCTCTCTTCTATCATCGTGTCCTTCATGATTCACCTCGTCTGTTTCTGATTCGCCATAATGGGCCAGCGGCGGCGAAGTTTAACCGAGTTTATCCCTAAGTACAGTATTCATCCCTGTAGCAAGAAACTTATTTAAACAAAAATAGTCTGAAAAGTGGCGAGAATCGGGAGAGTCTGTCTGTAGATTTCTTCCGCAACGATTTATAGTACGTAACTCATTTACGTTTAATGCTGGGGTGAAAGTCCCCAGGCCCTGGAGATATGGATGAAATCACTGTTTAAAGTAACGCTGCTGGCAACCACGATGGCGGTTGCACTGAATGCGCCGCTGTCTTTCGCTGCTGATACTGCTGCGAAACCTGCTGCGACGACAGACAGCAAAGCAGCGTTCAAAAATGACGACCAGAAATCCGCCTACGCACTCGGCGCATCTCTGGGTCGTTACATGGAAAACTCTCTGAAAGAGCAAGAGAAACTGGGCATCAAACTGGATAAAGCCCAGCTGATCGCCGGTGTTCAGGATGCTTTCGCAGACAAGAGCAAATTGTCTGACCAGGAAATCGAACAGACTCTTCAGGCGTTTGAAGCTCGCGTGAAAGGCGCAGCTCAGACCAAGATGGATGCTGATGCAAAAGACAACGAAGCGAAAGGCAAAGCCTACCGCGATACTTTTGCTAAAGAGAAAGGCGCCAAAACCTCTTCTACTGGCCTGGTCTATAAAGTAGAGAAAGAAGGTACTGGCGATGCGCCAAAAGACAGCGACACTGTAGTGGTTAACTACAAAGGTACGCTGATCGACGGTAAAGAGTTCGATAACTCATACACCCGTGGTGAGCCTCTTTCCTTCCGTCTGGATGGTGTGATCCCTGGCTGGACTGAAGGCCTGAAAAACATCAAGAAAGGCGGTAAAATCCAGCTGGTTATCCCACCAGATCTGGCTTACGGCAAAACTGGCGTTCCAGGAATCCCTGCGAACTCTACTCTGGTCTTTGAAGTAGAGCTGCTGGACATCAAACCAGCACCGAAAGCTGATGCGAAAACTGACGTGCCGGCAGACGAGAAAGCAGCGGCAGACGCCAAGAAGTAATGTTATGAAAACCGCCGCCTTTAAGGCGGCGGTTTTTTTTATTGTGGGGCAGATATAATTAACACTGGAAAGCGTTATACACGCTGTATTAATTTAGTTGTCCGTGTAGATAATGAGCCTGCCCTGAAAACATAACGACAGGCTCCTGAAAAGGAGTGTTTTTTTCATGTCCAGGTCGCTTTTAACCAACGAAACCAGTGAACTCGATTTGCTGGATCAACGTCCTTTCGATCAGACCGATTTCGATATTCTGAAATCCTACGAAGCGGTGGTGGACGGGTTAGCGATGCTCATTGGGTCCCACTGCGAAATCGTATTGCACTCCCTGCAAGATCTGAAGTGTTCCGCCATCCGCATTGCTAATGGCGAACATACTGGCCGTAAAATTGGCTCACCTATCACCGACCTTGCATTGCGTATGTTGCACGACATGACCGGTGCGGACAGCAGCGTCTCCAAATGTTATTTCACCCGCGCCAAAAGTGGTGTGCTGATGAAATCAGAAACGATCGCGATCCGAAATCGCGAGCATCGTGTGATTGGACTGCTGTGCATCAACATGAACCTTGATGTGCCATTCTCGCAAATCATGAGCACCTTTATTCCGCCAGAAACCCCGGACGTAGGCTCATCCGTTAACTTTGCTTCTTCCGTTGAAGACCTCGTCACGCAAACGCTCGAGTTTACCATCGAAGAGGTTAATGCCGATCGCAACGTATCTAACAACGCCAAGAATCGTCAGATCGTGCTGAACCTTTACGAGAAAGGGATTTTTGATATTAAAGATGCCATTAACCAGGTGGCCGACCGTCTGAACATCTCCAAACACACGGTTTATCTCTATATTCGTCAGTTCAAAAGCGGCGATTTCCTGGGGCAAGAAAAGTAATGCGCTTTGCCCTGATGGTGACTGGCCCGGCTTATGGCACACAGCAAGCCAGCAGCGCGCTGCAATTTGCACATGCGCTACTGGAAACCGGGCATGAACTGGTGAGTGTTTTCTTCTATCGCGAAGGCGTCTATAACGCCAATCAGTTTACTTCACCGGCCTCTGATGAATTTGACCTGGTGCGGGCATGGCAAGCGCTAAACGAAAAGCAGGGTGTTGAATTGCATATCTGCGTGGCTGCGGCGCTGCGCCGTGGTGTCACCGATACAACGGAAGCGGCGCGGCTGGGATTTCCTGCGGCAAATCTTCAGGCCGGTTTTTCTTTGAGTGGTTTAGGTGCCCTGGCTCAGGCCGCACTGACCTGTGATCGTATGGTGCAGTTCTGATGAATCGTGTGGCTTTCGTATTTTCCTCTGCTCCGCATGGTAGCGCATCGGGCCGGGAAGGGCTTGATGCACTGCTGGCGACATCGGCGTTAACCGAAGACATTGGTGTTTTCTTTTTGGGTGATGGCGTGTTCCAGCTTCTTGCCGGACAACAACCCCAGGCGGTGCTCGCCCGTGATTACATCGCGACGTTCAAAGTTCTGCCGCTTTACGATATTGAAACGTTCTATGTTTGCGCCGATTCTCTGGTAGCGCGCGGGTTAAATGAAAAGAACGCGTTTGTCCTCGATGTAACGGTTCTTGCGGCTGACGCGCTGCGCGAACAACTCTCTCACTACGATACCGTTCTGACTTTCTGAGGCTGTCATGCTCCATACCCTGAGCCATTCACCGTGGCAGTGCGACATTGAAGCATTAGTAAGAATGCTGCGTGAAGGCGATGATCTGCTACTTATTCAGGATGGCGTGCTTGCGGCAATTGAAGGCAACCGCTTCGTTGAAATTCTTACCAATGCCCCCATCTCTGTATCTGCGCTGAAAGAAGACATTGACGCGCGGGGTCTTACTGGTCAAATTTCAGCCAAAATTGACGTCGTTGGCTATACTGATTTCGTCAATCTTGCTGTGACGCACCCCAGTCAAATGAACTGGTGATTTGAGATCGCTGTATATTTCTTGACACCTTTTCGACGTAGCCCTAAAATTTCGCGTCCTCATATTGTATGAGGTCGTTTTATTACGTGTTTACGAAGCAAAAGCTAAAACCAGGAGCTATTTAATGGCAACAGTTAACCAGCTGGTACGCAAACCACGTGCACGCAAAGTTGCAAAAAGCAACGTGCCTGCACTGGAAGCCTGCCCGCAGAAACGTGGCGTATGTACTCGTGTATATACCACCACTCCTAAAAAACCAAACTCCGCACTGCGTAAAGTATGCCGTGTGCGTTTGACTAACGGTTTCGAAGTGACTTCCTACATCGGTGGTGAAGGTCACAACCTGCAGGAGCACTCCGTGATCCTGATCCGTGGCGGTCGTGTTAAAGACCTTCCGGGTGTTCGTTACCACACCGTTCGTGGTGCGCTCGACTGCTCAGGTGTTAAAGACCGTAAGCAGGCTCGCTCCAAGTACGGCGTGAAGCGTCCTAAGGCTTAATGGTTCTCCGTTAAGTAAGGCCAAACTGATTTATCTTAATGTCACACTAAACTCTTTGAGTTTTGGACAATCCTGAATTAACAACGGAGTATTCCCATGCCACGTCGTCGCGTCATTGGTCAGCGTAAAATCCTTCCAGATCCGAAATTCGGATCAGAACTGCTGGCAAAATTTGTAAATATCCTGATGGTAGATGGTAAAAAATCTACTGCAGAAGCAATCGTATACAGCGCGCTTGAGACCCTGGCTCAGCGTTCTGGTAAAAATGAACTGGAAGCTTTCGAAGTCGCTCTCGACAACGTTCGCCCAACTGTAGAAGTTAAGTCCCGCCGTGTTGGTGGTTCTACTTATCAGGTTCCAGTTGAAGTTCGTCCGGTTCGTCGTAATGCCCTGGCAATGCGTTGGATCGTTGAAGCTGCTCGTAAACGCGGTGATAAATCCATGGCTCTGCGTCTGGCGAACGAACTTTCTGACGCTGCGGACAACAAAGGTACCGCGGTTAAGAAACGTGAAGACGTTCACCGTATGGCAGAAGCCAACAAGGCGTTCGCACACTACCGTTGGTAATCCCTTCGGAGTCATAGTCACCAGACGGGCGCTTCAGAGAAGCTGCCCGCTCTGGGTTACTTAACTGAACGCCAAAGAAACAAACGAGGAATCAAATGGCTCGTACAACACCCATCGCACGCTATCGTAACATCGGTATCAGTGCGCACATCGACGCCGGTAAAACCACTACTACCGAACGTATTCTGTTCTACACCGGTGTAAACCATAAAATCGGTGAAGTTCATGACGGCGCAGCCACCATGGACTGGATGGAACAGGAGCAGGAGCGTGGTATTACTATCACCTCCGCAGCGACTACTGCATTCTGGTCAGGTATGGCTAAGCAGTACGAACCGCATCGCGTAAACATCATCGACACCCCGGGCCACGTTGACTTCACCATCGAAGTAGAACGTTCCATGCGTGTTCTTGACGGCGCTGTAATGGTTTATTGCGCAGTTGGTGGTGTTCAGCCACAGTCTGAAACCGTATGGCGTCAGGCGAACAAATATAAAGTTCCACGCATCGCGTTCGTTAACAAAATGGACCGTATGGGTGCTAACTTCCTGAAAGTTGTTGGTCAGATCAAAACCCGTCTGGGCGCGAACCCTGTTCCGCTGCAGCTGGCAATTGGTGCTGAAGAAGGCTTCACCGGCGTTATCGACCTGGTGAAAATGAAAGCCATCAACTGGAACGATGCAGACCAGGGCGTTACCTTCGAATACGAAGATATCCCAGCTGAAATGCAGGACCTGGCTGACGAATGGCACCAGAACCTGATCGAATCCGCAGCTGAAGCTTCTGAAGAGCTGATGGAGAAATACCTGGGTGGTGAAGAACTGACTGAAGAAGAGATCAAAAAAGCTCTGCGTCAGCGCGTTCTGAACAACGAAATCATCCTGGTAACCTGTGGTTCTGCGTTCAAGAACAAAGGTGTTCAGGCGATGCTGGATGCGGTAGTTGACTACCTGCCATCCCCGGTTGACGTTCCTGCGATCAACGGTATCCTGGACGACGGTAAAGACACTCCGGCTGAACGTCACGCAAGTGATGAAGAGCCGTTTGCTGCACTGGCGTTCAAAATCGCTACTGACCCATTCGTGGGTAACCTGACCTTCTTCCGCGTGTACTCTGGTGTGGTTAACTCCGGTGACACCATCCTGAACTCCGTGAAAGCGGCACGTGAGCGTTTCGGTCGTATCGTACAGATGCACGCGAACAAACGTGAAGAGATCAAAGAAGTTCGTGCGGGCGACATCGCAGCAGCAATCGGTCTGAAAGACGTGACCACTGGTGACACTCTGTGTGACCAGGACCACCCGATCATTCTGGAACGTATGGAATTCCCTGAGCCGGTAATCTCCATCGCTGTTGAGCCAAAAACCAAAGCTGACCAGGAAAAAATGGGTCTGGCTCTGGGCCGTCTGGCTAAAGAAGATCCATCATTCCGCGTATGGACTGATGAAGAATCTAACCAGACCATCATCGCTGGTATGGGTGAACTTCACCTCGACATCATCGTTGACCGTATGAAGCGTGAATTCAACGTTGAAGCTAACGTTGGTAAACCTCAGGTTGCTTACCGTGAAGCGATTCGCGCGAAAGTTACTGATGTTGAAGGTAAACACGCTAAGCAGTCCGGTGGTCGTGGTCAGTACGGTCACGTTGTGATCGACATGTACCCACTGGAGCCGGGCTCTAACCCTAAAGGTTACGAGTTCATCAACGACATCAAAGGTGGTGTAATTCCTGGCGAATACATCCCTGCCGTTGATAAAGGCATCCAGGAGCAGCTGAAGTCTGGTCCTCTGGCTGGCTACCCTGTTGTTGACATGGGTGTTCGTCTGCACTTCGGTTCTTACCATGACGTTGACTCCTCTGAGCTGGCGTTTAAACTGGCTGCTTCTATCGCCTTTAAAGAAGGCTTTAAGAAAGCTAAACCAGTTCTGCTTGAGCCAATCATGAAGGTTGAAGTAGAAACTCCTGAAGAGAACACCGGTGACGTTATCGGTGACTTGAGCCGTCGTCGCGGTATGCTGCGTGGTCAGGAATCTGAAGTAACTGGCGTTAAGATCCACGCTGAAGTTCCGCTGTCTGAAATGTTCGGATATGCAACTCAGCTGCGTTCTCTGACCAAAGGTCGTGCATCATACACCATGGAATTCCTGAAGTATGATGACGCTCCTAACAACGTTGCTCAGGCCGTTATTGAAGCCCGTGGTAAGTAATCCACAGGATTAAAACCTAAGTCCCGTGCTCTCTCCGAAGGGGAGAGCACTATAGTAAGGAATATAGCCGTGTCTAAAGAAAAATTTGAACGTACAAAACCGCACGTCAACGTTGGTACTATCGGCCACGTTGACCATGGTAAAACTACC
>NZ_JBSICG010000041.1:0-19890 GCF_056156645.1 Enterobacter sp. Li2LvB3
GCTTAGTCGCGTCTTCACTGGCGCTTTCGGGTTGTGGAGCCATGTCCACCGCAGTGAAAAAACGTAATCTCGACGTGAAAACCCAGATGAGTGAAACCATCTGGCTGGAGCCGTCATCAGAGAAAACCGTTTATCTTCAGATCCGCAACACGTCTGACAAGGATATGTCCGGACTGCAAACCCAGATAACCAATGAACTTGCCGCGAAAGGCTACCGTGTATCCAGCTCACCGGACACTGCCTACTACTGGATTCAGGCCAATGTCCTGAAGGCTGAAAAAATGGATCTGCGCCAGTCTCAGGGGTTCCTGAGCAGTGGTTATGAAGGCGCTGCAATGGGTGCGGCTCTGGGTGCGGGTATCACGGCATATAACTCCACATCAGCGGGGGCGACCCTGGGTGTGGGGCTGGCAAGCGGCCTGATTGGCATGGCTGCGGATGCGATGGTCGAGGACGTCAACTACACGATGGTGACCGATCTGCAGATTTCCGAACGCAGCAAAGCGACCGTCACAACGGACAATATCGCCGCCCTGAAACAGGGCACGTCAGGCGTGAAGGTGCAGACCAGCACCGAGCAGGGTAACCGTGCCAAATACCAGACCCGTGTGGTATCCAACGCCAACAAAGTGAACCTCAAGTTTGAAGAGGCGCAACCTGTACTGGAAGCGCAGCTGGCCAAATCTATCGCCGGTATCATGTAATATCCAGCGGCTGCGACGACCGTCGCAGCTGTTCTTCCTTTCTTCCTGATTTTCACCGTGTTCATTCCTGAGCAGGGTGCGTCAGTGCTTTCTGTCAGTCCCCTGAAATTACGCTTCCTCGCATGACTGCGCCGGGCGCAGCCCTGTCTGCGGCGAGCGTTGCGTATTCACATTTAACAGACTAACTGTCGGACATTATCTATGAGCTTCGCAGGTAAAAACCTCACCCAGGGCGGGCAGATGACCGCCTATCGCTGGCGCATGTTCATTCAGGTGAACAACTGGATAGGATTCTGGATTTTCATCCTGTTTGCCGTGCTGACCGTTGCCATCTTTCTCTTGCGTGTTCCGCAGGAAACCCTCGATAACGGCTCGCTGTGGTGGTTCGCCAGCCTCAACAGCAGCTTTATCGATCTGATGCCGGCAACGGGCACACCGAAGGTCTACGACGTTCACTACTGGTATGCCCCCACCGCGACGGCAATGGTTCTCAAAATGACCCTGCCGCAGATTTTTACCGACCCGTACATGCAGGCAATGGGCGCTCAGTGCCTGACGGAGCTGGAGTGGGCTGCCGGTGGCAGTGGTCTGTTCAGTATGGTGGTGTTTCTGGCAGTGACCTGGTTCATTGCTGATATCGGGCGCAAGGAGAGTGAAGACCAGTACATCTCCGGGATGCAGCTGACGGATAAACCCGCAGAGGTGAACAGGCTGCTGCGCAAGAACGGTGAGCTTTCCGATTTACGCGTGGGTGATCTGCACATGGTCAGGATGGCCGAAGTGCTGAACTTTCTGATGCATGGCACCATTGGTGTCGGTAAATCGACCCTGATCCGATGGCTTCTGGACCACATACGCAAACGTGGCGACAGGGCCATCATCTACGACTCCGGCTGTACCTTCACGGCAACCCACTACAACCCGGATACCGACTTCATTCTTAATTCCCACGACGAACGCTGTGCTAACTGGCAGATGTGGGGGGAATGCATTGATGCGGTGGATTACGACAACCTGGCCGCCAGTCTCATCCCGGTGGAAGGGGAGTCCGATCCGTTCTGGGTATCCAGTTCGCGCACCATTTTTGCCGACCTCGCCATTCGCATGTCAGTTGACCCGGAACGCAGCATCGAAAAGTTCCTCAAAACCCTGCTGTCACTCAGCATGAAAAGCCTCCGGGGTTATCTGGCGAATACCCCGTCAGCAAACCTGGTCGAGGAGAAAATCGAGAAAACGGCTATCTCCATTCGTTCCGTGGTGACCAACTACGCCAAAGCACTGCGCTACTTGCAGGGGCTGGATGACGGAACAAAGCCCCCGTTTACCATCCGGGAGTGGATGACCCAGGAGCGCTATGACAACAGCTGGCTGTTTATCTCCACGCAGGCCCGTCACCGCAAGAGCGTGCGACCGCTGATCTCCCTCTGGGTTTCACTGGCCACGCTGATGTTACAGAGCATGGGTGAGAACAGCGATCGCCGGGTGTGGTTCATTATCGATGAAACACCGAGTCTGCAACGTATCCCGGAGCTGGCCGAAACACTGGCGGAAGCGCGCAAGTTCGGGGGCTGTTTCGTTCTGGGGATGCAGAACATGGCGCAGCTGGTTCACGTCTACGGCCGCGAGCTGGCCAAAAGTATCTTCGACCTGATGAACACCCGTATGTACGGCCGTTCCCCGAGTGCGGAGATGGCCAAAGTGGTGGAAGAGGAGCTGGGTAATCAGCGTAAGCGCGAGATACGCGAGCAGAACAGCTACGGTCTGGACCAGGTACGTGACGGGGTGTCGCTCGGCAAGGACAAGGTCAACAACCCTGTCGTCGATTATGAACAGATCATGCGGCTGCCGAACCTGAGTTTTTACGTGCGTCTGCCGGGCGAATACCCGGTGGTGCGGCTGAAGCTTAAATACCGCGAAATGAAGAAACATCATCCAGGCCTGCTCGAGCGTAACATCCGGGACGCACTCAGTCCGGAGCTGGAGAAGGTCATTCAGCAGAATGAGCGCGCGGCGACTGCGGCCGGGCTGACGTTCCCGACCGGTGATGAGCTGATGGAAAAGGGCAGTGATACCCCGTCGTCAATGGTCACTACCGTTCCGCCGGTATCCGGAGGGGGGACTGATACAACGGTAAAACCATACAAGGAGCCTGATACTCCTGCACCTGTGACACAGAGGCCTGTCGTCAGCACAACCCCGAACGATCATCCCGCAGCACCTGAAATCGAACGGAAGGTAATAAAAACGGAGCCAGTGACACCCCCTGTCACTGAAGTAAAAACCAGTAATGTCATTTCACTTCGCCCTTCCAGTCCACCGCCTGTCACTGCGGAGCCGGATATCTCTTCTGCACTGCAAAAAATTAAAGCCAGGATGCAGACCGACGACGTATCTGAACCTTCACCAGCTGGTGCGCTCGGGATGCTACAGCGGCGTCTGAATTCTGGCGCCGGAACGACAGGCGACAGCGATCCTGCCAGCGAAAGTGGGGGTGAATCCATGAATCTGGAGATGAAGGTGGCCACACAACCTGACGGGGCACTGACCGTGACCACGGCCGGAAAGAACCTGCCACCTGACGCGCCTGCGGACGAACACCGTACTAACCGCCAGCTGGCGCAGGAAGAAGAGAACATTTTACTTCACCGTGACGCGGGCGATCCGGGTTACGACGAAAACGACCAGCGTTATTACGACAGAGAGCCTGAATTATGATGTCAGTTGCCCCAGTAGCATCAGCCGGCGGGGCCGCCGGCTACTACAGCAATTCCGATAACTATTATTTTCTGGGCAGCCTCCAGAGCCTCTGGATGGGTGAAGGTGCGAAAGAACTGGGCCTTGAAGGCAATGTCCGTGGCGATGACCTGACGGCCGTGCTCGAAGGCCGTCTCCCGGACGGTTCGCGCCTCGGAAAAGAGGTTAACGGACAACATGTTCACCGGCCAGGCCACGACCTGACCTTTTCCGCCCCGAAAAGCGTCTCCATTCTGGCCTTAATCGGTAACGATAAAGCGATGCTGGAAGCGCACAACCATGCCGTGCGTGTGGCCGCAGGCTATGTGGAAAAACTTATTTCCGCGCGCGATACCAAAGACGGTGTCACCTCCATCGTGCATACCGGCAAGATGGTGGCGGCCGCCTACACCCATGACACGTCCCGTAACCTTGACCCGCAGCTGCATACCCACCTGCTGATCGCCAACATGACGGAGTCCGGGGGGAAATGGAAAGCGCTGGCCACTGATTACATCCATAACGCCGGCTTTATCGAAACCGTCATGAAGCACCAGGTCACGCTCGGCAAAATCTACCGCAGTGCCCTTCGTCAGCAGGTTGAATCGCTCGGTCATGAAGTGGAAGAAACGGGTAAAAACGGACTCTGGGAGATTAAGGGTATCCCGGAAGAGGTCCGGGAAGAATACTCCTCCCGTGGCCGGGAAATTCAGGGGGCAGTGGGGGCAGAGGCCACACTGCGCAGCCGGGATGTGGCCGCGAAAGACACGCGCCGAGCAAAGGTCGATCCGTCCCGCCTGCGGCTGATGGAGCGCTGGCTCGGGCAAATGAAGGAAAAAGGCTTTGACCTGAAGGCCTATCAGGAGAGTGTGGAGCCGCGTGATGCCGGGCAACGTGACTCGCCGCCACAGCCCGAACGGGTATCGCCAGCCATGCCTGCCCGGGCGGAGCAGGAAGCAGGAACACAACCCGAAAAGGCCACCCGGACAGAGAAAAGCCCGCAGGCGGACGCCGCACCGGCGGTGCGGGATACCCCGGCGCACCAGCCAGAACCACAACAGTCTGACAGCATGAGTCAGTCATCCCCCCCGCTTACTCAAAATCTTTCACCTGGCAGGACGTCGCCGCCGGTGTTGTCGGTGCCCGCTGAGGTCCCGCTGCCGGACGTGGCAGACGCGGTAAGGATGGCCATCTCACAACTGAGTGACAGCAAGACCCGCTTCACCTTCGGGGAACTGATGCTGACCACCGCTGAACTGAGTGAGCAGCTTCCGGCTGTCCAGGCCATTCGTGACGCCATCGATGCCTCGCTGAAAGACGGTATGATTGTGCCGCTGGACAGTGAAAAGGGCGTGTTCACCTCCCGTATTCACCTGCTGGATGAACTCTCCATCCAGGCACTCAGCCAGGAACATCTCAAATCCACCCGGGTCGTCAGTTTTACCCGACCGGAGCAGTATGCCCCGCCGGCGCTGGCGGTTGTGGAGACGGACGCCCTGGTGCTGATGAACGCACCGTCCGGCGTTGCCGGCATTCGTGACCTGACCGCGCAACTGACCGGGATTTCTACCGCGCTCGGGCGCGATGTGCAGGTGCTGGCCAGCTCTGCGGAGCGGGCCATTTCGCTGGCCAGAACCGATGACCTTCGCGAGCGGATCATCAGTCGCCAGCATGTCCTGAGCGGCGATTTTCATCTTAAACCGCAGAGCACCCTGATTATTGAAGGGGCCGAGCGTCTGGGGCTGAAAGAAACGCTGGTCCTGCTCGGCGAAGCCCGTGCGCAGGATGCACAGCTGGTCTTCCTCGACAGCGCGGGACGCCAGGCGAACGGCAACGCCATGTCGGTGCTGGAGTCCGCCGGAGTATCCCGTTCCCGCCGCACGGAGCCTGCGCCAGGGCTGGAGGCGGAGGTTATCAGCATCCCGGTCAAACGTGACCGCTATGAGGCGCTGGCCAGCCGCTTTGCCGAGCTGAGCGGCGGCAGTGAAAACGTCACCGCTGTTGTGGTCGGCAAACGGGAACAGGCGCAGCTGACCGGACTGGTGCGTGATGCGTTACAGAACGCCGGCCAGCTGGGGCGGGGTGGGGTGGATATCGAGGCACGTCAGCCGGTCTGGCTGGACAGTAAAACCCGTCGCATGTCCGGCTCATACCGCGCAGGTATGGTGCTTGAGGATCGCAGTGATGCAAAAGCGCGTAAATCGTATGTGATTGACCGGGTGCATGAGGACACGCGGGTGCTTTCCCTTATTGACGGCGATGGCGTGCTGACCCGGATGAAAATCGGGGATGTCAGTGCTGACTGGCGGCTGTTCAACCGCGAAACACTGAATGTGGCCACCGGTGAGAAACTGCTGGCCGTGGCGGGCGACCGCGAACACAGCCTGAAGGCAAAGGACCGCCTGGAGGTCACCGGTATCAGCGAAAAAGGGATAGAAGTCAGACGTGGGGACACCACCCTGACGTTTCCCGTGGACCAGCCACTTTACCTCTCTCACGCCTATGTTTCGGCACCGGGTGGCAGGGACAATGATACCGGCGTGGTGCTGGCTGCACTGAACAGCCGGGATATCTCGACGCAGACCATGAACTCACTGGCACAGAGTGGCCATCGTGCGGAAGTGTTTACTGCTGAGGTTCAGGACCGGGCGGAAGCGCGGCTTCAGCGCATGAAAACCAGCACCTCACCCGTGCAACTGGTCCGCAGTCTGAGTGGCCGTGAGGATGTCAGCGAAGCCGTTGGCTCCCTGCATGACAATGTCAGAACGGAGGCCGGACTGGCGGTATGGCGTGCCATCAACGACCAGCGCGATGTGGTGTTCAGCGAACTGAAGCTGGCAGCCCAGGCGGAGAAATATCACCCGGATCTGGATTCTGTGGGGCATGAGATTGGCGCGATGATTAAAACGGGGGAGCTGCTTCAGGTATCGGCCGGGGGCGAACCCATGCTGGTCGCCCGCGCGACCTGGGAGATGGAAAAGGCCATTCTGCGCGTGGTGAGCGAGGGGAAAAACACGCAGCAGCCACTGCTGGAGCAGGTCCCTGACGCGGTGCTGGACGGTCTGACCGGCGGCCAGAAAGCGGCCACAACCCTTGTTCTGGGAACCACTGACCAGTTTATCGGGATTCAGGGATACGCGGGGGTGGGGAAAACCACGCAAATGAAGGCTGTGAAAGGGGCCCTTGAGACGCTGCCCTCTGATGTGCGACCGGAACTGACGGGGCTTGCCCCGACGCACCAGGCCGTAAAAGAAATGAATGATGTGGGTGTCCGGGCACAGACCATCAAATCCTTTATCGTGGAGCATGATCAGGCAACGGCTGCGGGTGAGAAACCCGACTACAAAGGACAGCTGTTTCTTATCGATGAGTCCTCGATGGCAGGTAACCAGGACACGGCGGCCCTGTTCCAGGCGATAGCGAACGGCGGGGGCCGGGCAGTATCAATGGGAGATATCGACCAGTTCGAATCTGTTGATGTGGGTGCGCCCTTTAAGCTGATGCAGGAGCGCAGCCCGATGGACGTGGCCATCATGAAACAGATTGTTCGTCAGAAGGATGTGCAGCTGCGTGGTACCGTCCACGACATCATTGATAACCGGATCGATGCCGCCCTGACGCGTATTGAGGCGCAGCCGGCTGACCGCGTGGCCAGAACGGAAGGGGCAACGCTGCCAGCCAGCCCCTTTCAGGAAACGGAAACGCCTGTGGCCGATATTGTGGCGGACTGGATTGGACGCACGCCGGCTGCCCGGGCGCAGACGCTTATTATCACCCAGCTGAACGCCGACCGTCAGGCCGTGAATGCCGGTATCCATGCACAGATGGCCAGCCGGGGTGAACTGGGTGAGCAGGCCATCACCGTTCCGGTGCTGAACAAAATCACCCATACCCGTCATGAGTTTAACAAGACAGCGGCATGGCAGACCGGCATGGTGGTGAAACGCGGCGACCGCTACCAGGATGTGGTCGCCGTTGACCGCAACGGCAACACGGTCACTGTCCGTGACGAAGAGGGAAAAATCGGGCTGTATTCGCCAAAACAACTCATTACGGGCGATGTGCAGTTGTTCAGCCGCAGCGAGATGGAGGTTCGCGCCGGCGACCTGCTGAAATACACGGCGACCGACAAGGAGCTGGGTCAGATGGCCAATCAGCGCTACACGGTGGAATCGGTCAGTGAGACGGGGCATATCCGTCTCAGGGGCGAAAACGGGCGCGTCACCATCAACCCGCAGGATGTCCGGGCGCAGCAGCATATCGACTACGGCTGGGCAGTGACCGGCTACGGGGCTCAGGGAGCGAGCACCGATTACGTCATCGCACTTGAGGGCACGGAGGAAGGGCGTAAAGCGCTGGCCACCCGCCGTGCGTTCTATATCTCCACTTCACGTGTGAAGGAGCACGTCCAGATTTATACCGACGGGAAGGATAAGTGGGTTAAGGCGGTCAAATCACCAGAGCGCGATATCAAAACGGCCCACGATGCGCTGGCACCCGAAACGCAGCGTAAGCAGGCAAAAGCCATCTGGGCAATGGGACAGCCGGTCAGTAAAACCGCAATTGGACGAGCCTGGGTGCGACATCAGGGTATGCAGGAGGCGTCCCTGACGGCGAAAGTTATCCCGGCAACCCGTCGATTCCCGGAGCCGGCACTGGCGCTGCCGGTGTATGACAACAATGGCAAAAGTGCCGGTCTTGCCCTGGTTTCTCTGGTTCCCGGTCCTGAAGGTCGTATGACGCAGGGCGACACCCGCATGATAGCCACAGAACAGGCCCGGGGGGCCGTGTTACAGCGAAGCCAGTCCGGAAACACGATTGTGGTCAGTGACCTGACTGCCGCGCTCGATGCTGTCCGCAACCATCCAAAGGACGGTGTGGTCTTGCAGACCGGGGATGAAGCACCGTCCTCATGGCTGCTCAGGGTCAGCGGTGGTGTCCGCCAGGATGAGTCCCTGCGTATCAGCTCAACGTTCAGTGATGGACAGGATAATCAGCAACAACATGAGCAGAGCCGTGCCGTACAGATTCGCCAGGAAGAGGCCGAACGCACTCAGTCTCAGGACAACAGACCGGCTGAATTGCCACAGGAGGAGGTGGTGAAACTGCGGGCAGACGAACTTAACCCGACGAAAGCTGAATCCCTTACACCGGATGCCATTCTTATCGCGAATATACGTGAATCCGAACGTGTCGATGACCGTGAGCAGTCCGTTGCGGGGAGTGTGCGAAACGAGCTCGCGAAGTCCGTCAGAGCACCGGATGAACAGGAAAGAGCCTCACGCGTCATCAGTGACCTGGCTAATGCAGAGAAGGATATGCTCCGGGTGGCTGACAACGAAGCACGTGGCAGGATGCCGGAGCACGACGAACAGTCCCTCAGCCGTACCATTCAGAAAGAACGTTAATCCCCCTTTAAACATGAGAGTTCAGCAATGAAAGCAAACAAATTAGCGGCATTAGTAGTTACAACATACATTGGCTTTGGTTTTACTGCACACGCCTCAGCTCCTCAGCCGGTATTCAGCCCGGAGCAGGAAACCCGGATCGGAGAAATCGCCGCAGAGTATCTGGTGGCTCACCCGGAAATTCTGGTCACGGTCAGCCAGAAACTTCAGGCCCGACAACAGGAGCAACAGCAGAAGATATTTGCACTCAGTGTGATGGAAAATCAGGACGCTCTGTTACATGACCCCGACACACCGGTGGCCGGACCGGATGATGCGAAAGTGGCGGTGATCGAATTCTTTGATTACCAGTGTGTGTTCTGCAGCCACTTCGCCCCGGAGCTGGAGAAGGTCATGAAGGCGCAGCCGGACGTGCGGTATTTCTTCAAAGAGTGGCCCATCTTTGGCAGCCGCTGGGACACCTCGCTGCAGGCTGCACAGCTGGGTCTGTCGGTCTGGAAAGAGAAAGGGGCGCAGGCGTATGTGACCTACCATAATGCGGTCTACGCCACCGGACACTATGAAGGTGCACTGACGACAGAAGATATCCGGGAGGCGGCCGTAAAAGCCGGCGTCAGCGAGCCGGCGAAAAATGACCACACGGCGTTGCTGGAGAAAAACAGCAACCTGGCAGAGTCGCTGGGACTCACCGGTACGCCCGGTATCATCGTCATGCCGCTCAGCGGTGCCACGCCAGACACCATAACGGTATTTCCGCAGGCTGTTACCGCCGGGCAGCTTCAGGCTGCAATTCGTAAGGCCACTCAGACACACTGAGTGTGCTCCCTGAAGGCAAGCTCCCGCCAGAGGTTGTCTTTCAGGTTCCGCGCGTACCCGCCACCTTATCTTCCCGCACCTTTGCGCTTCCTCGATCAGGCCTGCCGGCTTGATGCTGCGGCGAGCGCTGCTGTCAGAAGCGCCATACAATCAATCGTTACCCTACTAACGATATCTGGTCTTACATCTGGAAAAAGCGGTAACGAACAGGTAATATTCGGATCGTCGGCGATCGTCTTGTGGTGGGACAGGTTGCTGATTCAGATTACTTTTGTTACCTAACTCAAACTGACGTTTGACTGCTTTGTGGTGAGGCAGGCGGGTGGCAAAAAAACGTTATCCGGGAGAAATGCGGACTTCCGGAAACATACAGGGATGGGGCGTATCCAGGAAAACGCTCAGGAGCAGGTGACGGGGATTGCCCGAAGCCTGAATGCACAAACCCCCTGATATCTTTCTCTACTTGGCGGCAGGTCAGATATCAGGGGGTCCAAAAGCAGGTGTGATGCAAAGCGCGTGAAAGCACGCAACAAGCTCATCACCTGTGCAGGATTATAACGCATGCACCATAGAAAACAACACCCGAAGGGTGAGAGTGACATTCCATTATCCGTCCACTGGTCTGAACTGCCTGAAGATGAACAGATCCGCTTCTGGCAGGAGGTGGATGCCGGCACCCGGGAGGATTTTCTTCTCGCCCCGACCACAAAACAGACGCGCCGCACGCGCGGGGACCATTCCACAAAAGCCAAGTGTGAATTTCCTGTCTGGTATCGCCCTGTGCATTATAAAAAGCTCTCCGGCCAGATGGGTCGTGCCTACAACCGGCTTGTGATGTTTGACAAGGTGACCGGGCTGCCCAGGCTGCGTATTCACATTTCCCGTCATCCCCTTTTTGTCACGGGCCTCCGGAAGGCAGGACGAAAATACGGTTTCCGGCCGGAACGTCAGCGCCTGAACGACGCCCTCTGGCCGCTCCTCGTGAGTTTCTGCGACGGGGGTAAGCACACCGTGGGTATGTGTATCTCTCGCCTGGCGAAAGAGCTGAGTCCGAAAGATGAAAACGGGAATGTCATTCCGGAAACTGAGGTGACGGTGTCACGTCTTTCCCGGCTTATTGATGAACTGGTGCGCTTCGGTGTGCTTGGACTGGCTGAAGAACGCACGTGGGATCGTGATTCACGCTCCTGGCTCCCGGTTTATGTCTATATCACGCCTGCCGGTTTTCAGATGCTGGGTGTCGATATGGAGAAGCTGCAAAAAGAGCAGGAGAAGAAACTGCGGCTCAGCGCCGAGCGTGAACGGCTGATCCGTGAAGGTGCGATGAACGAGCATGATGAGATTACCCCGCATAAGGCCCGCCAGTGCTGGTCCGGTCAGAAACGGCGTGACGCGCTGACTTACCGCCGTAAGAAAGGGGCTGAGCGTAAGCGTGCCAGTAACCTGATCAAGCTGCCGGCAGACGAACGTCTTCATGCCATGGAAAAATGGGTGTACAAAACACTTCCTCATGATGAGGCGTACTGGTGTACGCCGGAACGGCTGACGCAACTGGCTGTTCAGCACCTGTATCAGCTTGACCTGGCGTTATCACCCCCGGATTAACCCGGACAACCCTGCAATCTGTCCACTGTCTGAAAGCCCCTCGCCGGGGCTTTTGGTGCTGGAATTTTCCGGCATTTCAGCGCGTTTTTTGTACACCCCTCACCAAATCATCCCTCCTCTGACGCTGACTTCCCTGTCGGAACGGCACTAAATGACGTCCAAAAAATTTTATCCACAGAAATCCGCAAAGGAATAAATCAGCAAATCGGCAAAGGAATAACAGCAAACCCGCAAAATAATCTAACCCCCGTTTTTTATCGCTCTGTTCATTTCATTCCAGAGTGGATCTTTGTCTTCCGAGACACTGTGGATAATCGATAATGCCTTCGCGTGCAGCGGCCTCACGGCCACGCGCTCAGAAAACAACATGATTTTCCTCCCGTCGCACGCGCCGGGCCCCGTTCTGACCAGAATCCGCCACCGCACACAGACCTGACCCCTGCTAAACCGACGCCGCCCCGGCCCCAAGGGCCGGAACACCCTCGCTTTAAGAGGGATGTTGTAACTAGTATCCAGCCGCTGCCACAGACCTTCATGTCCTCGTGCCCGCCACCTACCAACAAAGCTGTATAATAGTCACGTGCCAGTGAAAAACCGTCTGGCAGGAAGGGGGATAATCTCGTTTGTGGAACTTCTTCATCGGGGAGCGGCATCTTTACTGCTGAACGCCCGAGTTCCAACGTCAAAACATGTATCGTTCGCGAAGCTCACTCCCATACTCACCGCCGTCTGAAGTCACTGGGGTCAGTCCGGGAACGGGAGATTTTGTACGGCTAGCCTTATTTTGAACAGACACTCTGCGGAGGGGACCGGATGGACTATTCAGACACCTTCATGCGCCAGCATGAGGAGATGTGCCAGGTGGTGGGCAGTATCGTTTTTTCGCTTGTTGAAGCCGGGCATGACTCCACAAGCCAAAACATCATCACCGTACTGCGCAACGGGCTGGCAGAAAGCGGTAAATGGGAGCCAGACCAGGTTCTGTATCTCCAGCTGGCCATTGACTTGCTGGAGCAGGGACGCATCATCCCGGGGCAAGGATAACCCCCGGGGCTGTGCACATCTCACCAGACATGCATCAGGATGAGCAGTATCAGCAGGTGACCGGCATAAGCGATGTAGAAAAATTGCCGGGGCATAAAGCGTGGACAACCATCCGGAAACAGCTGAATGCTCAGTGAAACGGCCATCAGGGGGAGAACCAGTGTGGGAAGCATGGCGAACAGCAGCGTGTCGGCAGGCAGACTCAGCAGATGCGACACCCCGTTCAGACTGCACAGCGACAGCCCGGACACGATCACTCCCGTGCGCTGCACGCCAGGTGTCTTCCCGCCCGTCACCATCACCAGACCGCCGGCCAGCATCAGGCCTGACAGCCCGTAGCTTGCCGGATTCAGCGGCCAGACCAGGGTGCCCAGGAGCAGAATGCCTGCCATCAGTCCTTTTTTCCCGTACCGGTACTGAAGGGCAAGCAGCTGCGTGACGCCCGCGAACACGAACAGGATGTTCAGTGCCCACCAGGGCTGATGTCCGGCAAAAGCCAGGCTGAAGACCGGTTGGGTGAATGCCGCCCACATCCACAGCCGGTTTGCCCTCTTCTGAAGCCGTTCCGGCGTGCGCTGCACGTTCATCGCCCAGATAAGCGTGAACAGGGGGAAGGCCATCCGGCCAAGCGCATACATCAGGGGTTCCGGTGGCGTCAGCAGCAGGGTATTGACGTGGTCGATGAGCATGGTACCCAGCGCCAGCATTTTGACCATATCCAGGGCGGCAGGACTGATTTTCCCTGGTGTCTGAAGGGGGTGAAGAAGGTCGGAAACCATTTGATTCATTACGTGTACTCTCCTGACGGCACGCCGTCAGCAGCCAGCCCTGAACATGATGCCAGAATGCCCTGCCCGTCTGTGACGTTACGCGAACCTTTAATTTTTCCAGAATTTTGCGCGCCGCAAACTCAGATTTATCACGCAGCACGCGCATGGCACCTGCCACATCCTTATTCTGAATACAAAGACTTAAAATATGAAAATCGTTCATGACACTCCCTTCCTGACCTTATTATTATCGGTCATATCCATAAAATATTTAGATTAGGGGAGTGACTTTACCTGTAAAAAATAATTTCAGAACAACCCAATTTAAAATTCAGAATCATTTTCATATTCAACTGATATTTATAAATTCAGAAAGTCTCGCAGGTTAATCATTTGTCACATTGTTGTCAGTAATATTATCG
The DNA here is from genome assembly GCF_056156645.1 of Enterobacter sp. Li2LvB3. Lineage (NCBI taxonomy): Bacteria > Pseudomonadati > Pseudomonadota > Gammaproteobacteria > Enterobacterales > Enterobacteriaceae > Enterobacter > Enterobacter sp. Li2LvB3. Next base: position 13,503 of record NZ_JBSICG010000041.1, read on the forward strand.
GGTGTGCCGGAGTGGAGTCTGGCGAAATCCTCGCGGATCGATTTTGCTACTGGTTTCCATACCTTTTTGGCCCACTATATATTTAAGCGTGATTAAGCAATCTTTTTCTTTTCAACGTTGGAATTAATAGATATCTTTTTAGTCTAGCATATGTGACGTGGCATCACTACGCAAAGCTCTTAACCTGGTGCTGGACATGAATGGGAAACCCATTCTTTCTATGATATAAGATTATCCATATGATTTAATTGAAAAAAAATCCTCATCTCACTTATTTAAGAAAAGGTTATATCATTGTTTTTATTGACTTTCTATTCGTTATATTTTTACGATATTTAGTGATAAAAAGGCATAAAATCTTTATTTTTTTTCTTTTGGATGTAACCTCACTAAAACTAAATTAACACAAAAATTATTGAGCTCGCTTATGGACTCTGAATCTAAAAAACACATTATTATAGCAGATGAAATTTTATTTTCACTTCATGAGTTGTTGTTGATAAATATTCGGAGTAAACAATCAAAGAAAATAAAAAAAACCGAGGCGAGATGTTTATTTTTACTTCTCAAAAAACATGGGGAGGTTATTTCTCAGAAAGAATTACTGTTATATGCATGGGAGGAAAGGCATCGTGAGGTTTCTTTCAATGTATTTTATCAATGTATATTATCTTTACGAAAATCTTTTGTACAGCTTGGGCTTTCCGATAAATTCATTATCACTGTACCCAGAAAAGGCGTCATGACTGATAAATCTCATACTGTTGATTTCCACTCAGATGAAATCATGCTGGGGTTGGAATTTAAGGATATTCGCACCAACACAACTCTACTTGAGAGAAATAGTTTCTTTGGTTATCTTAATGAAAAATATGTTTTTTTTAGCACGGTTGTGATTGTTTTTATATTATTGAGCGTAGTTTCTTATAATTTCGATCTAAAAGACTATTTTTCTTTATACCCTCTAAAAGGAGAGACGGTTAATCACTGCAAGTATTATTTCAATAATGATGTAAGTGATTACAGTTTGCATTTAAAACTAATGAAGCAGAATCCTACTATGTGCCCGGATAACGGATTTTTGTACATTACGGCTTTTAGGGGGGCTCAGAATATATCTGCAATCGCTTGCTCAAAACAAATCAGTCATGACAAAAATGAACAATGTCATTCTTTTTATTTCCCAAAGTCGATTTAACGTTATGAAAAAAAACAATATTTATATAAATTTTGGATTATTTGTTGTTTTTACTTCAACAGTGGTCATAATTTTTGTTTTTTTACGACCCTATACAACCTCAATAGGTTACAACACTCTGAGTTGTCGGGCTGATATGACCATATCTAATGGCGATACTAAATTCCAAGGGGTGCTTGATTACAAATTTGACCACCAAAAGGGGATTTCAAACGTTACAGGTAGGATATCTGATTCAGGAAAGGATTATTTGGTTCAAAGAACAATACTATTCACTTTAAAAAAATATGGGATTAGCCCAATATGGAGTTCTGACGATATTGTGCCTTCTGATATAGAGAATGCCCCCGATTTTTTATTATCTAGAGTTCTCCCTGATTTTTACATTAGGCCCGGTAAAATTACCGATTCTGATGTGATTGCAGTTAACAAAAACGCATGGTTAATTACGAAGTCCAGTATGCCATATATTTATTGCAAAAAATATAATCTTAACGATATTAATAATTAACTGACGCCACATAGAATATTAATTAAAGAATATTACGGCCATCATAAATTTGGTTATTTTCCTTGGTCTTTCCACCTGAAGCGCTTGCTGCACACCCGTGCATAGCTCAGTAATGAGCGTTCTGGTCTGATGTCTGATGTCTGATGTCTGATTTTGCCACCGCGTGGCTGCTTCAGAATAAGGTACTGCAGCCCGGCGTAACCACACTTGTACGTCTCGTCAGGCGGGCAAATCAGCGGTTGTGGAAAAAGCTGACCACCCGCGTGCCGGCGTTCCTGGACATTCCCGCAGATCCAGATGGATCTTGCGATAACCATAGACGCATCCCGATTCCAGCCAGAACTGTTTAATCTGTCCTGTCAGTCTCAGGTCTGCCTGATGGCGTTGTGAATGCGGCTGCTGAAGCCAGGCGTAAAAGCCACTAGGGCTATTGTCCACAGAGCATTGTTAGCTTCACGCGAGCCGCCGCGGTTTAATCTGTGCCTGACTGTTTTTCCTGATGATGCTGGTAACGGATTTACACCACAGAGCGATGCCAGGGCTGCTTCATTTTTTAAACGTTCGGGGTTATCACCTGCAACGGCCAGCAATGTTGCAGCTGTCTGCGGTCCTACGCCAAACTGGTTACGAAGGTTACTGGCATATTTGCGGGTCAGTTTATCCAGAGACTCGTCCAGTTCATTCAGTTCTTCAGCCAGGGCCATCCATCGTTTCGCAAGGCTTCGAAGCGTGCTGCACAGGGCTATACGCAGTGGAGAGGACTCCGGCACTTCGTAGTAAATGCAGGCGACTAAGCATTCGTGTGGTTTCGATTTCCAGAGTTTGTCACGAACATCCTGCGGAGCACTCACCAGCAGTGCGCGAAGCTGGTTAATCGCCTGAGTGCGGGCTTTCACTGCACTACGTCGGGCAACGCTAATAATCCGGAGCGCTTCGCACGCACCGGACTGCATTTTGGGTATAGCTTTGCTGCTCCCTGAAAGTACTGTCCGGGCTGCATTCTCTGCATCCAGTGGATCTGACTTCCCTTCAAGGCGACGTTTTGAGCGATCTGGCCGGTTAACTTCAACAACATAAACACTATTTTTAATGAGAAAACGTGTTAACGCAGCACCATAAGTTCCGGTTCCTTCAATGCCAGCTCGCTCAAGAACCCCAAAAGATTTAGCCCACTCAAACAGTTCCAGATAGCCAGTTTGAGTGGTCTGAATAATGCGGGTACCAAGCAGTTTACCTGCCTGACTGATAACAGCACCGACATGAAGGGGTCCGCTTGGAAAACGGAAAATATCCCACGTTAAGCCCATTTGTTATACACGCAGGCATCAAGGCCGAGATCCTCCGTCATCCATCAGTACGATGTATGACGCTCTTGCCGATGAGTCGCTGGTGAAGAGTACTTTCCTCTGTATTTAACCCGCTACAAAATCACTCAATAATTCTTGATTTATGAATACTGAAAGCTAAATAAATCCACATACAATGATAAACGATCCATTTACACTGTCTGCATACTGATTAATGAGAGATAAATAAATGGCTAACGTATTGATTCTTGGCGCTGCCGGTTCCCTGGCACGTGTTGCTACACGCTATCTGCTGGATAACAGCGAAGCCCAACTGACACTTTATTTACGTCAGCCTGACCGGCTGATCAACCAAGACCCTTCCCGGGTAAAAATCATTGAAGGGGATGTTCTTGATATTCATCAACTTAAAGCCTCGATGGTGGGACAAGATATTATTTATGCCAACCTGAGTGGTGATATGAAAAGACAGGCGCAGTGTATTGTGCAGGCAATGAAAGATGTCGGTGTCCGGCGGCTTATCTTTATCAGCTCGATGGGTATCTATGATGAAGTTCCAGATCAGCACTATGGCGCAGTGTTAACACCTTATCGGGAGTCGGCTGCCGTAGTAGAAGCCTCTGGTCTGGAATACACGATTATCCGCCCAGGATGGTTTACCAATGGCAGTGATGTGGATTATGTACTCACCCAAAAAGGGCAGATGTTCATGGGGAGCAGTGTGTCCCGGTTAAGTATTGCTGACCTGATTACTCAGGTGGTGATCACTCCAGCCCTTTATTCAGGTGACAGCCTGGGCATTGCCCGCGTTTGATATTCCCGGTGCATAAAACTGAATAGAGGCATTTATGCTTAACGCAAAATCAATTTTTGACGCTTATGGCGCGTTAAATTTTTTCGAAAAACGTCAGATGATATCCCTGATTTAATATTCCACACCAGAAGAGAAATTAAATGTTGCCCAGTACGTCAATAAATACGCAAAGCAGGTACTCGCATCCCATGACTATCCTGACCATCGTATTGATGAGCTATGTCATGATTGTTATTGATAATTCGATTGTCATTACAGGATTACCAAAAATCCAGAATGAGCTTCATTTCAGCGCTACTGGATTATCCTGGGTATCGAGCGCATATGCGCTTACGTTTGGTGGCTTTCTGCTTCTCAGTGCGAAAGCGGGGGATATGTATGGGCGTCGAAAAATGTTAACTCTGGGTCTGGGGTTGTTTTCAATTTCTTCGTTAGCCATTGGGCTAAGCCCGGGCGCTGAATTTTTGGTCACCGCGAGGGCTATTCAGGGGATCGGTGCGTCAATTCTTGCCCCTTCAACACTTGCAATACTCCAGGTGACGTTTCAGTCTCCCCATAAAAGAGCTAAAGCGATATCTTACTACGCAGCAGCCGGTGGCCTCTCTGCCAGTATTGGACTTGTTCTGGGGGGACTGGTAGCTGACTTACTTTCCTGGCGTGTGGGTTTTTTGATTAACGTACCTATTGGCATTGTATTGATTTGGGCCGCAAACAGGTTTATTCCGGAGACAGAATTACACATCGGCAGACTTGATATTCCTGGTGCTGTTTTATCCTCAGTCGGGATGGCCGCTATTATTTATGGAACGGTCTCATCTGCACAGGTGGGATGGCATAGTAGTATTACACTTTTGGCATTGATTGAATCGCCACGGGTTTAACAGACACCTCGGAGTCATTTAAGATGGCTTAAAGAGAGGTGCCCATGAGCGGTAAGCGTTATCCCGAAGAGTTTAAAATTGAAGCAGTCAAACAGGTTGTTGATCGTGGTTATTCTGTTTCCAGCGTTGCAACACGTCTCGATATCACCACCCACAGCCTTTACGCCTGGATAAAGAAATACGGTCCGGATTCTTCCAATAATAAAGAACAGTCAGATGCTCAGGCCGAGATTCGCCGTCTCCAGAAAGAGCTGAAGCGGGTTACCGACGAACGGGATATATTAAAAAAAGCCGCGGCGTACTTCGCAAAGCTGTCCGACTGAGGTACGCCTTTATCCGTGACAACACCTGTTGCTGGCCTGTTCGCCTGCTCTGTCGGGTGCTGGATGTTCATCCCAGTGGCTTTTACGCTTGGCTTCAGCAGCCGCATTCACAACGCCATCAGACAGACCTGAGACTGACAGGACAGATTAAACAGTTTTGGCTGGAGTCGGGATGCGTCTATGGTTATCGCAAGATCCATCTGGATCTGCGGGATACCGGGCAACAGTGCGGAGTCAACAGAGTCTGGCGACTGATGAAACGTGCCGGGATAAAGGCTCAGGTCGGATACCGGAGCCCGCGGGCACGTAAAGGCGAGGCCTGTATCGTGTCGCCCAACAGGCTCCAGCGACAGTTCAATCCGGATGCTCCGGACGAGCGTTGGGTAACGGACATCACCTACATCAGGACCCACGAAGGGTGGCTGTATCTTGCCGTGGTTGTTGATCTGTTCTCACGCAAAATTATCGGCTGGTCAATGCAATCCCGGATGACAAAGGACATTGTCCTGAACGCATTGCTGATGGCTGTATGGCGGCGTAATCCCCAAAAACAGGTGCTGGTTCACTCTGATCAGGGCAGTCAGTACACAAGCCATGAGTGGCAGTCGTTCCTGAAATCACATGGTCTGGAGGGTAGCATGAGCCGTCGCGGTAACTGCCACGATAATGCGGTTGCAGAAAGCTTTTTCCAGTTGCTGAAGCGTGAACGGATAAAGAAAAAGATCTATGGAACGCGGGAAGAAGCCCGCAGCGATATTTTTGATTACATCGAAATGTTTTATAACAGTAAGCGCCGGCATGGTTCGAGTGATCAGATGCCACCGACGGAATATGAAAATCAATATTATCAACGGCTCAGAAGTGTCTAGATTATCCGTGGCGATTCAGTGGCCCAGAGTTCAATAGTGCCATCCGGATACTACCAGACATCAATGAATTTCTCCCGAAAACACATGGCAGGCAAATTGGGGCCAATCCGGCGACGTTCTTCGCTTAACCGACGGACATCCGCAAGGTGATCTACACGACTAATGCCATCAAAAAGCGTAAGGTGTTCCCGACGGATGACTCGGTGAAAAAGGCGGTGTAGCTGGCAATCCAGGCGGCATCACAAAATGTGACGATGCCGCTGAGAGACTGGCGTATGGCTATGAGCCACTTTATTATCTAGTTCGGTGATCGTCTGGGCGGTTACTACTGAGAAAAGGCTTTTCACAGAATCGTGTACAGGCCCAACAAAGCCCCGCATAAGCTACAAACATCCCCGAAACCACCCGGGAGGGTCACCCCCCCCCCGGGACACTCTGTCAGAACCGGTATTTCAGTCCCACCGCTCCCTGGGTGTCGCTGTAAC
>NZ_JBSICG010000042.1:0-17891 GCF_056156645.1 Enterobacter sp. Li2LvB3
TGGGTTTTACAGGCCGGGTAAGGCAAAGCCGCCACCCGGCTTTTTTACAGCAGCGGCGGAATGGTTGGCACCTGCGGTGCGTCATCAATATCCTTTTGTGTCATTCGGAACGCTTGCGGGTAGTGCTCACGGCTGGTACGGCGTAGCGGCTCAGTATCACGCCAGGTATACAGACAATGCTGGCACTGGTAGACAGTCCAGACCCCTGACACCGGGGATGTCGCCATCACTTCAATATGCTCATCGGCACAACGTGGACAAATCATGTTTTCCTCCTTATTGGCGAGCTGCGAGCATCGCGGTCAGTTTTTCAGCCCAGGCTTTCGTTTCAGGTAAATCCTGTACCGGCTGGCTATAGTGGCCACGGTTGTCCGGTGCGACAGGCGTGGTGGCATCGATGATCAGCTTGTCGGTGATCCCGGCCGGGCTGGAGCCTGGGTCAAGTTCAAGCACCGACATGTTCGGCAACTGCACCAGATCCCCCGCCGGGTTAACTTTCGACGACAGCGCCCACATCACCTGCGGCAGGTTAAACGGATCGACGTCCTCATCCACCATAATCACCATCTTCACGTAACCCAGGCCATGTGGCGTGGTCATGGCACGTAACCCCACGGCACGGGCAAAACCGCCGTAACGTTTTTTGGTGGAGATAATCGCCAAAAGACCGTGGGTGTACATCGCATTCACTGCCTGTACTTCCGGGAATTCAGCTTTAAGCTGCTGGTAGAGCGGCACGCAGGTTGCCGGGCCCATCAGGTAGTCAATCTCCGTCCAGGGCATCCCCAGATAGAGCGATTCAAAAATGGGTTTAGTGCGGTAAGAGACTTTATCAATGCGTACGACGGTCATATTACGGCCACCGGAATAGTGGCCGGTAAATTCACCGAATGGCCCCTCGATTTCACGTTTGCGTCCCTCAATTACCCCTTCGAGGATAACTTCAGAGCCCCACGGCACGTCGAACCCGGTCAGCGGTGCAGTCGCGATTGGATACGGACTTTCACGAAGCGCGCCAGCCATTTCGTATTCAGACTGGTCGTACTTCAGCGGCGTTGCCCCCATCAGGGTAATAATCGGGTCATTACCCAGCGTGATCGCAATCGGCAGATCCTCCCCGCGCTCTTCCGCTTTATGCAGGTGCAGAGCGATATCATGCATAGGAACAGGTTGCAGGCCCAGTTTGCGCTTGCCCTTGACTTCCATACGGTAGATCCCGACGTTCTGCTTGCCGAAATGGTCCGGGTCCAGCGGATCGCGTGATACCACGCAGGCTTTATCAAGGTAAAAACCACCATCACCGTCGTTCAGGCGGAACAGCGGCAGAATATCGAACAGGTTAATGTCCTCGCCATCCACCGTATTTTCGGCCCATGCCGGGTTAGCACGGCGCTCAGGTGCAACGGGGAATTTATCCCAGCGGCGAATAAATTCGTCTATCTGGCTCTTCACCGGCGTATTGGCTGGCAACCCCATTGAAATCGCATGGTTTTGCCAGGAGCCGATGGTGTTCATCACCACGCGGGCATCGGTAAAGCCGCGAATATTGTCAAACCACAGTGCAGGTGCACCGTCTCCAATACGTCCGGTAGCGTTGGCCGCTGCCGCCAGATCGGGTTCGGCGTTGACCTCTTCCTCAATTTTCAACAGCTGCCCTTGCTCATCGAGCGCCTGGAGGAAGCTTCTCAAATCATCAAATGCCATCTTTGTTCTCCTGTGAAAAATGTCTGGCCTCCTGCAACCCGTTCCAGCGGCGCGCTTTTTTGTGCTCCAGACCAAACTGGTCAAGAACACGCGTCACAATATGCTGGGTAATGTCATCGGCGGTTTGCGGGTGGTTGTAATACGCGGGCATCGGCGGCACCATTGCCACGCCCATACGGGAAAGTGCGAGCATGTTCTCCAGATGGATCGTACTGAGCGGGGTTTCACGTGGAACCAGCACCAGCTTGCGTCCCTCTTTTATCACCACATCGGCAGCACGGCCCACCAGCCCTTCGGCATAACCCGCGCGGATACCGGCAAGGGTCTTCATGCTGCATGGAATAACAATCATGCCGTCAGTACGAAACGAGCCGGACGAGATAGTCGCAGCCTGATCGGCCGGGCTGTGGACAACATCCGCGAGCGCAGCAACATCCTGAGCGGAATACGGCGTTTCCAGCTCAATGGTTGTTTTCGCCCACTTTGACATCACCAGATGCGTTTCCACTTCTGGCATATCACGCAGCGCCTGAAGCAGCGCCACACCGAGCGGTGCGCCAGTCGCCCCTGTCATTCCCACGATCAATCTCATTCAGCACCTCAATTAATTTGTTCGTGTACGAACATTATGAGTAAGCTACTCCCGGATCGCTTTTCTGACAAGATCGTTCGCACACGATCACACGAATAGCTAAAAAATGGCGCGTTAAAATCCGGAGCAATAGCGGCTATCATAGTGGGAGATTTTTTTCCGTCGGAGTGTTCATGGAACTAAGACAAGAGGCGTTCCATCTGTTACGTCAGCTTTTTCAACAGCATACTGCGCAGTGGCAGTATGCCTTACCGGAACTCACCAAGCCGCAGTACGCAGTTATGCGCTCCGTTGCCGAGCATCCGGGTATTGAACAGGTGGCATTGACCGAAGTGGCGGTCAGTACGAAAGCGACCCTGGCGGAAATGCTGAGCCGCATGGAGGCGCGCGGGCTGGTCAAACGCGAGCACGACCCGGCAGACAAGCGACGCCGGTTTGTCTTCCTGACGCCAGAAGGTGAAGCTCTGCTTGCAGGCTGTAAGCCGGTGGGCAACGCGGTGGATGAGGCGTTTTTAGGGCGTCTCACTCAAGCCGAGCGGGAGCAGTTCTCTGCCCTCATCAAAAAGATGATGCACGGTTAATTCACGCTGGTGCGCATAAAATCAATAAAGGTGCGCACCTTCGCTGGCAGATGTTGGGCATCCGGATACACCGCATAGATCCCCTGCTGCGCAAATGTATATTCCGGTAGAACCGGGACCAGCTTTCCCGCATCAAGCGCATCGCGCGCCAGCCATTCCGGCAGTAACGCCACCCCACCTCCCGCAAGCGCAAAGGCCATGAGCGCCTGAGCGCTGTCGGCAAACAAACGCGGCGCTTTTTTAATCTCCAGCGTTTCAGGCGCGCCGCCGGCATTTTTCACCTGCCAGCGCAGCGGCGAAGCGACGCGCTCGTGAATAATCCAGTCGGCCTGCGCCAGCTGCGCCAGCGATTCAACCGGATGGCTTACGAGCCACTCGGGCGCCGCAACGGGGAGAATGGAGAAGTGCGAAATCAGCGCGGCGTGATAGCGAGAATCGGCAAGCGTTCCCAGCCGGATGGCCACGTCAAAGCGCTCCGAGATAAGGTCGGCGTGCAATGACGACGAAACATGACGCACGCGAAGATCCGGATGCTGCTGGCTAAACCTGGCCAGCAGCGGCACCACGACCTGCGAGCCATACTCAGGCGTGGTCGTGATCCGCAGCTCCCCCGTGAGCCCCGCATGGTTGGCGCGGACATCATCCTGCAACTGTTCTGCGTCCTTCAGAAGCGCGACGCTGCGTTTATGAAACAGCGCGCCCGCCTCGGTTAGCGTCAGACGGCGGGTGGATCGCAGCAGCAGGGTGATGCCCAGTTCAGCTTCGAGCTGGCGAATATTGAAGCTGACCACCGATTTTGTCAGGCCCATCGCATCCGCTGCCGCCGTGAAACTCCCGGTGTCGGCCACCGCAACAAACATCTGCGCGCGCTGTAAGTTAATCATTATCGCCCTTTATACTGTCAAAATATTTTTGACAGTATATCGCGTTTTGTCAGGTTTATCCGTACTTCACCGACCGATACGATACGCCACCTCACCGGAGGATCCACCATGACGTATCGCAGCAAAGTTGCCGTTGTTTATCTGCTGGGCTTTTTTCTAGATCTGATCAACATGTTCATTGCCAGCGTCGCCTTTCCGGCGATGGCTTACGATTTTAACGCCACGCCTTCAACGCTTGCCTGGGTCAGTAACGGGTACATTGCCGGTCTGACGCTGGTGATCCCGTTCAGCTCCGTGCTGACGCGCCGGATCGGGCCAAAGCGCGTCATTCTGCTCTCGCTTTTTCTGTTCAGCGCCGCCTCTGCCGCAGCAGGCATGTCGGCAACGCTTGAAAGCCTGATCGCCTGGCGCGTGCTGCAGGGCGTGGGAGGTGGCTTACTGATCCCCGTCGGACAAGCGCTGACCTGGCAGCAGTTCCGGCCTCACGAGCGTGCCCGGCTCTCCTCCGCGGTCATGCTGGTAGCGTTACTTGCACCCGCCTGTTCTCCTGCTGTCGGTGGACTGCTGGTTGAGACGCTGGGCTGGCGATGGATATTTTTCGCCACGCTCCCGGTGGCTATGGTGACGTTTGTTCTGGCCTGTCTGTGGCTAAAACACGAAAACCCCACGATGAACGCGGCCAGACTGCTAAACCTGCCCTTACTAACGGACCCGCTTTTGCGTTTTGCCATGCTTGTCTATTTATGCGTCCCCGGCGTATTCATTGGGGTGAACGTCACGGGCATGTTTTATCTTCAGCACGAGGCGAACATGAGCCCAGCCGCAACGGGAATGCTCATGCTGCCGTGGTCTGTGGCATCGTTTATAGCCATCACGGCGACGGGACGTTATTTTAACCGTATCGGCCCCCGACCGCTGATCGTCATCGGCTGCCTGCTGCAGGCGGCGGGTATTCTGCTTTTGATTGACGTCAGCTCGTCAACACTGTTGCCTACCGTCGCATTTACCCTGATGGGCGCGGGAGGAAGCCTGTGCAGCAGTACGGCTCAGAGCAGCGCGTTTCTGACAACGCGCCGGGATGACATGCCGGATGCCAGCGCGCTGTGGAACCTCAATCGTCAGCTGAGCTTTTTGGCCGGCGCCCTGCTGCTGGCACAGGCGCTGAACCTGGCGCAGATCTGGCTACCGCCGCTCGCCGCATGGCACGGGATGTTTATTTTTGCCGCAGGCATGACCTTGCTGCCTGTACTGTACGTTTTTCGACTTAACAATACGCAGGTGCTCACCCAGCTGCGACAGGAGAATTCATGACGCCTTTCGAACACGACATTATCGACCTCCACATTGCGCTTGAAGACTGGTTAGGCAAAGGCGAAGGCGATTACGACGCCCTGCTCGCCCGCTTCAGCCCGGATTTTCTGATGATCCCGCCGGGCGGTGTGCAGGTCGACTATAACGGCCTGGCCAGTTTTCTGGAAAAACAGCGCGGAAGCCGTCCCGGACTGAAAATCGGCATTGACGAATTAACCACGATCCAGAGCGGCGATTGGAGTGCGGTGCTTCACTACCGGGAGACGCAAACCCGGCCGGATCTGCCCGTCAACGTGCGTTGGTCAACAGCGGTGCTTAATCAGGATGGCGATAAGATAACGTGGCGTCTGTTACACGAAACAGCACAGCCATAGCGCAAAAGAAAAAGGCCCGTCTCACGACGGGCCTTTTTTGACGAAAGATTGCTTATTCGCGGAACAGCGCTTCGATATTCAGACCTTGCCCCTGCAGGATTTCACGCAGGCGGCGCAGACCTTCAACCTGAATCTGGCGAACACGTTCACGGGTCAGGCCAATTTCACGGCCGACGTCTTCCAGTGTCGCAGCTTCATACCCCAGTAAACCGAAACGACGTGCCAGCACTTCACGCTGTTTGGCGTTCAGTTCGAACAGCCATTTGACGATGCTCTGTTTCATGTCATCGTCCTGCGTGGTGTCTTCCGGGCCGTTGTCTTTTTCATCGGCCAGGATGTCCAGCAGCGCTTTTTCGGAGTCGCCACCCAACGGGGTGTCAACGGAGGTAATGCGCTCGTTGAGACGCAGCATACGGCTTACGTCATCAACCGGTTTATCAAGTTGCTCGGCAATCTCTTCCGCACTTGGCTCGTGGTCCAGTTTATGGGACAACTCGCGCGCGGTACGCAGATAGACGTTCAACTCTTTGACGATGTGAATCGGCAGGCGGATCGTACGGGTCTGGTTCATAATAGCCCGTTCGATGGTCTGACGAATCCACCAGGTCGCGTAGGTTGAGAAGCGGAACCCGCGTTCCGGGTCAAACTTCTCTACTGCGCGGATAAGCCCTAAGTTGCCCTCTTCAATCAGGTCCAGCAAAGCCAGACCACGATTGCCGTAACGACGGGCAATTTTCACGACCAGACGCAAGTTACTTTCAATCATGCGGCGGCGTGAGGCTACATCACCACGCAAAGCACGACGTGCGAAATAGACTTCTTCTTCGGCCGTTAACAGTGGGGAGTAACCGATCTCCCCAAGGTAAAGCTGAGTCGCGTCCAGTACACGCTGTGTGGCACCCTGCGATAGCAGCTCTTCTTCAGCTAAATCGTTATCACTGGGTTCCTCTTCTACTAAGGCTTTTTCGTCAAAAGCCTCTGCTCCGTTCTCATCAAATTCCGCATCTTCATTTAAATCATGAACTTTCAGCGTATTCTGACTCATAAGGTGGCTCCTACCCGTGATCCCTGAACGAGACACCCTGGCTGGCATGCCCCGTCAAATTATCGCTGCGGTAAATATTGCAGCGGGTTTACGGATTTCCCCTTGTAACGAATTTCAAAATGCAAGCGTGTAGAACTGGTGCCGGTGCTACCCATAGTAGCTATTTTTTGCCCCGCCTTAACTTCTTGTTGTTCCCGGACCAGCATTGTATCGTTATGGGCGTAGGCACTCAGGTAATCATCGTTATGTTTGATGATAATAAGATTACCGTAACCACGCAGAGCGTTACCGGCATACACAACGCGCCCGTCTGCGGTCGCGATGATAGCCTGTCCTTTACTCCCTGCGATATCGATCCCTTTATTCCCACCTTCGGTAGAAGAGAAGTTCTCGATAACCTTGCCGTCAGTTGGCCAGCGCCATGCAGAGATTGGCGAACTGGTAGATGTACTGCTGGCAGTCGGTTCGATAGAGCTAACCACAGGTGCCGTAATCGGTGCTGTGACAGTCGTCGCAGTCCCTTTATTATTAGGCAACATTTTGTTAGCACTCTGATCACCTGAATCCTCAGAATACGTAATTACCGGTTGCGAAGCAACCACTGTGCTGGATTTTTGTGCAGGCTTAACACTGTTGTTCTGCGCGGTCACGTCGGCCGCTGAAACTGTGTTGCCAGGCGTTAGTGGCGTGCCTGTCGCATTACCAACCTGGAGCGATTGACCCACTTCCAACCCGTAAGGTGCCTGTACGTTATTACGCTGAGCCAGGTCACGGAAATCGTTCCCAGTGATCCAGGCAATATAGAACAACGTATCGCCGCGTTTCACGGTATAGGTGCTGCCACCGGTATAGCTACCTTTCGGAATATTCCCGTACTTCCGGTTATACACGATGCGGCCATTTTCGGTCTGCACAGGTTGTTCCACAGGTTGAATCTGTGTCGGCTGCGAAACCGGGCGCTGAACGGGCTGAATTTGCGGCGTCTGTTGAACCGTTGATGTGCCCATTTTAGGTGGAGGGGTAATCAACATTCCGCCGGACGTACTACCCGAGCTGCTGTTCCCGCCTACCGTGCTGACCGGCGCAGGTGCGTTACCAGAACTTGAACAGCCTGCCAGCCATAGCGAAACCAGTGATAATGCCGCAACACGGCTGATGGTGAATTTTGGGCTTCCCGCGCTCATTTATCCCCCAGGAATGTGTTAACTACCAGTGACTTAAAAATAACCGTGATGGCACGAACCTTTTGCGCCACACCATACGCTGAATTTGCCTTAATAACCCTGGATAATTCTGAGTCTCAGGCCAGTTCTCCCTTCACAAGAGGCACAAAGCGTACGGCTTCCACAGTATCGATAATAAACTCGCCGCCACGCCGACGAACACGCTTCAGAAGCTGCTGCTCGTCGCCCACGGGCAGAACAAGAATGCCGCCTTCATCCAGCTGCGATAAGAGTGCTGCTGGGATCTCAGGCGGCGCTGCCGTCACGATAATGGCATCAAACGGAGCGCGAGCCTGCCAACCCTGCCACCCATCACCATGACGTGTTGAAACATTATGTAAATCAAGTTGTTTCAGGCGACGACGCGCCTGCCACTGCAAACCTTTAATTCGCTCGACCGAACAAACATGGTGAACCAGATGCGCCAGGATCGCGGTTTGATAACCCGATCCGGTGCCAATCTCCAGCACGCGGGATTCTGGCGTCAGTTCCAGTAACTCCGTCATGCGCGCCACCATGTAGGGCTGCGAAATAGTCTGACCCTGCCCGATAGGCAGCGCCACGTTTTCCCACGCTTTGTGTTCAAACGCCTCGTCTACAAATTTCTCACGCGGGACCTGGGCGAGCGCATCCAGTACATGCTCGTCAGCGATCCCCTGAGCGCGTAATTGTTCCAGAAGAGTTTGTACACGTTTGCTTACCATTGCGTGTTCACTCCAACGCGATCCAACCAGTCCGACACCACATCATGCGCGTTATAAGCGGTTAAATCTACGTGCAATGGCGTAACCGAAACGTACCCTTCATCCACCGCGGCGAAATCGGTATCCGGCCCGGCATCGTGTTTTTCGCCTGGCGGGCCAATCCAGTAAAGCGTATTACCACGCGGATCCTGCTGCGGGATCACCTGATCGGCCGGATGGCGGCTCCCACAACGGGTTACGCGAATACCTTTGATTTCGTCCAGAGGCAGGTCAGGTACGTTAATATTGAGGATACGGCCCGTACGCAACGGTTCGCGGTTGAGCGCGCGCAAAATGGAACAAGTGACTGCCGCTGCCGTTTCGTAATGCTTGTGGCCGTTTAACGAGACCGCCAGTGCGGGAAATCCCAGATGGCGGCCCTCCATTGCGGCAGCAACCGTACCGGAATAGATAACGTCATCACCCAGATTCGGGCCAGCATTGATGCCGGATACGACGATATCCGGGCGCGGGCGCATAAGCGCATTCACGCCCAAAAATACGCAGTCCGTCGGCGTGCCCATCTGGACAGAAATGTCGCCATTTTCAAAGGTAAAGGTGCGAAGCGACGACTCCAGCGTCAATGAGTTAGACGCCCCACTGCGGTTACGATCGGGTGCCACAACCTGCACATCGGCAAATTCACGCAGGGCTTTCGCCAGCGTCTGAATGCCTGGGGCGTGGATCCCATCATCGTTACTCAGCAATATTCGCATAGTCACCCGACGTGTTGATAAGTTCCCTGACAACACTGGTGGCAAAGCTACCTGCCGGCAGCCAGAAGCGTAACTCGACGGTCACGTCATCCCACCAGTTCCAGCTCAGCTGTTGCGGGTAGAGCAGCATCGCACGGCGTGCTGCTTCGACTTTTTCCCGCACCAGCAATGATTGTAATTCTGACGCATCCGCCACGGCCAACTGTTCTGCAGCCAGCGCTTCACCCTGAGTACCCCACTCGCCCGTACCGGGTAATGCAGCGGTAATCATCAGGGATTTGGCATCCACGCGCGACTGCACATCGGCCATTTCTTCAGCCGTTGCCACAAACCAGCTCCCGCGTCCCGCTAATTGTAGCGCATCGCCGACAACAACTTGATTCGCGTCCGGTTTTTTCAGTCGTTCGCTCACCATTTGATTAAACAACGCGCTTCGGGCTGCCGACAACCAAAAACTGCGTTTATTCCTGTCACGAACCGGGGCATCGCTTTGCGCCCAACGCAACGCGCCCTGAATGTTACTGCCACCAATACCGAAACGCTGCGCGCCAAAGTAGTTCGGCACGCCCTGCTCGTTGATGGCATTCAGGCGTTTTTCAACGTCGTCGCGGTTCGTTACCTCACGCAGCACCAGCGTGAAGTCGTTACCTTTCAGCGCTCCCAGGCGCAGCTTGCGCTTGTGGCGGGCATATTCCAGCACTTTACAGCCTTCAAGCTCAAACTTGCTTAAGTCCGGCATCCCATTGCCCGGTACGCGCGCGCAGAGCCATTGTTCGGTAACCGCGTGTTTATCTTTTTGGCCTGCAAAGCTCACTTCACGGACGTGGATTTTCAGAAATTTAGCCAGCGCATCCGCCACAAAGCGGGTATTGCAGCCGTTTTTCAGGATGCGGACCAGGATGTGCTCGCCTTCCCCGTCCGGTGCGAAACCTAAATCCTCGACCACGACAAAATCTTCCGGGCTGGCTTTCAGCACGCCGTTACCCAGAGGTTTGCCGTACAGGTATGTCAGGTTGTCGAAGTCTGTCATTTTGCCGCCTTCACCAGAAGCGCCACGGCCTCACAGGCAATACCTTCACCCCGACCGGTAAAGCCGAGCTTTTCGGTGGTGGTGGCTTTAACGTTAACGTCATCCATATGGCAACCCAGATCTTCGGCAATGAATACACGCATCTGCGGGATGTGCGGCAGCATTTTGGGCGCCTGAGCAATGATCGTCACATCCACGTTGCAAAGGCTGTAGCCTTTGGCCTGGATACGGCGCCAGGCTTCGCGCAACAGCGCGCGGCTGTCAGCCCCTTTGAACGCCGGGTCGGTGTCCGGGAACAGTTTGCCAATATCGCCCAGCGCAGCAGCGCCCAGCAACGCATCGGTTAACGCGTGCAGCGCCACGTCGCCATCAGAATGCGCCAGCAGCCCTTTTTCATAAGGAATACGTACGCCGCCAATGATAATTGGGCCTTCTCCGCCAAAGGCGTGTACATCAAAACCGTGTCCAATTCGCATTATGCCTTCTCCTGATGGGTCGAACGGGTAAGATAAAATTCCGCGAGCTGTAAATCTTCAGGACGTGTCACTTTTATATTATCAGCGCGTCCTTCAACCAGCTCAGGGTGAAAACCGCAATACTCCAGCGCCGAGGCTTCATCAGTGATGATCGCACCTTCTTTAAGCGCACGCGTTAAGCAATCGTGGAGTAACTCGCGGGGGAAAAACTGTGGTGTCAGCGCGTGCCACAAATCAACGCGCTCAACGGTATGTGCGATAGCCTGTTTGCCCGGTTCGGCACGCTTCATGGTGTCGCGCACTGGCGCGGCCAGAATGCCGCCTACCGTGCTTGTTTCGCTCAACGCCAGCAGGCGTGCAAGGTCGTCCTGATGCAGGCACGGACGCGCGGCATCATGCACCAGCACCCACTGCGCGCCTGCGGCAGCCTGAATGCCAGCCAGCACGGAGTCGGCGCGCTCTGCGCCGCCATCAACAACGGTAATTTGCGGGTGATTCGCCAGCGGCAGTTCGGCAAAACGAACATCGCCGGGGCTGATAGCGATAACGACGTGCGTCACCCGTGGATGCGCCAGCAGCGCCGCCACGGAGTGCTCAAGGATCGTTTTATCGCCAATTGAGAGGTATTGCTTTGGACATTCTGTCTGCATACGCCGGCCAAAACCTGCGGCTGGCACCACGGCGCATACGTCCGAAAAAGTAACTGCCATGTCGTAATCCTGGGCCTGATTATCGATTGTTTTGTGCTGAGCCCTGATTGCGTTTAGACGCATCCGGTACCAGACGATAAAACGTTTCGCCCGGCTTAGTCATACTGAGTTCGTTGCGTGCGCGTTCCTCAATCGCCTCTTGCCCGCCATTGAGGTCATCAATTTCAGCAAAAAGTTGATCGTTTCGCGCCTTAAGTTTGGCGTTTGTTGCCTGCTGAGCCGAGACATCATCGCTCACCCGGCTATAGTCGTGTAGCCCGTTCTTACCGAACCACAGCGAATATTGCAGCCAGACCAGCAAAGCCAGCAACAGCAGCGTTAGTTTACCCATCCTGCCCCCTGAAAAACGGCATCATCATCCTATAACTTTCCCCGGGACTCTTCGCCGGGGTTACAGAGATGCCGCAACATCGCGGGCAAATGTACCACATTTTTTCCGCAGAATCGCCCTGCACAATATCGTCACACAGTTGGTTACGGTTTGAATTATGGCTGAAGTTAGCCCATGAGCCACAAAAATAACAGACCAAACATCAAGACCACCGTCACAATCGTGACGATCGCACTATATAGGAGTTTGCCATTGAGTAGCGAATGGAGCGCAATGCCAACCACGACCGCAACGGGCATCAGCGCAAGGAAGAAAGGCCAGGTATAGAGAAAGAAGAACAGCGTGTTACCGCCGTAGATAAGAAAAGGGATACCCAGCGCCAGCAACCACGAGACGAAGCCGACTATGGCCCCAGGAAATGACCAGGTCGTCTCGTCGTCGGTCGATAACGGCTCCGACCCGGTGGTGATAATGTAGTTTTCACTGTTGCGCATAGCTAATCCTGTGACCATGACTCATCGTTCGGGAAGACAGCTCCCGAACGATACCGTCTCAGGATCTGATAATATCGTCCCGTCTGAGCAGGTCTAATAATTGGCTCACTAAATTTGTTACCAATTGTTGACCTTCCAGGTGAATCTCTGGGGATTCAGGTGCTTCGTATACCGAGTCAATTCCAGTGAAGTTTCGCAGTTCACCCGCACGGGCTTTTTTGTAGAGTCCTTTTGGATCGCGTGCTTCGCAGATTTCCAGCGGGGTATCAACAAACACCTCGATAAAGCGATCGTGGCCCACACGCTCACGCACCATCTGGCGCTCGGCGCGATGAGGCGAGATAAACGCGGTCAGCACCACCAGCCCGGCATCGGCCATCAGGCTCGCCACTTCCCCGACCCGACGGATATTCTCTTTACGATCGTCATCGCTGAACCCCAGGTCGCTGCACAGGCCGTGACGCACGTTGTCACCGTCCAGCAGATAGGTGCTTACCCCCTGCTGATGTAACGCCTCTTCCAGCGCCCCCGCGACCGTGGATTTACCTGAGCCAGACAGCCCGGTAAACCACAGCACAACCCCACGATGACCGTGGAGTTGTTCACGCTGAGCAACCGTCACCGGATGAGGATGCCAGACGACGTTCTCATCATGTGCAGCCATTACTTGCCTCCCAGCAGATCGCGCGCGCCCCAGTGCGGGAAGTGCTTACGCACCAGCGCATTCAACTCCAGTTCAAATTCACTGAATTCAGAGGTTACAGCAGCCTTGTCATTTGGCTCACGCACCATCCCTGCACCCACGGTCACGTTAGAGAGTCGGTCGATAAAGATAAGCCCGCCAGTCACCGGGTTCTGCTGGTATTGATCCAGCACCAAAGGCTCGTCAAAGGTGAGATCCACCAGACCGATGCCGTTCAGCGGCAACTCTGCCACTTCACGCTGCGTCAGGTTGTTGATATCCACCTGGTACTTAATGCCGTCCACGCGCGCACGGGTTTTCTTGCCTGCAATTTTGATGTCGTAGCTTTGGCCGGCTTTTAGTGGCTGCTCAGCCATCCATACCACATCCACAGCAGCGCCCTGAACGGCCGCCAGCGTTTCATGGGCATCAACCAGCAGGTCACCGCGGCTGATATCAATTTCGTCTTTCAACACCAGAGTGACCGCTTCGCCAGCGCCCGCTTCTGGCAGATCGCCATCGAAGGTCACGATACGCGCAATGGAAGACTCCACGCCCGAAGGCAGTGCTTTCACTCGTTGCCCAACCTGCACACTGCCTGATGCAATCGTGCCGGAAAAACCACGGAAATCCAGGTTCGGACGGTTAACGTACTGCACCGGGAAACGCATCGGCTGGGTGTCGACCACACGCTGAATTTGAACGGTTTCGAGCACTTCCAGCAGCGTCGGGCCACTGTACCACGGCATATTCGCGCTCTGGGAAGCCACGTTATCGCCTTCCAGCGCGGAGAGCGGCACAAAGCGAATGTCCAGATTGCCCGGCAGCTGTTCAGCAAAGGTCAGGTAACTCTGACGGATCTCATCGAATTTCTCTTCGCTGAAATTAACCAGATCCATTTTATTGATCGCCACCACCAGGTGTTTGATCCCCAGCAACGTGGAGATAAAGCTGTGACGACGGGTCTGATCCAGCACGCCTTTACGCGCGTCGATCAGCAGGATCGCCAGCTCACAGGTCGATGCACCGGTGGCCATATTACGGGTGTACTGTTCATGCCCCGGGGTGTCGGCGATGATAAATTTACGCTTTTCGGTAGAGAAGTAACGATAAGCGACATCAATGGTAATGCCTTGCTCACGCTCTGCCTGTAAGCCATCCACCAGCAATGCCAGATCCAGCTTTTCACCCTGGGTGCCGTGACGTTTGCTGTCGTTGTGCAGGGAAGAGAGTTGGTCTTCATAAATCTGGCGCGTGTCGTGCAGCAGACGGCCAATCAGGGTACTTTTCCCGTCATCGACGCTGCCGCAGGTCAGAAAGCGCAGCAGGCTTTTGTGCTGTTGCGCGTGCAGGTAGGCTTCAACGCCACCTTCATCAGCAATTTGTTGTGCAATAGTGGTATTCATGGCGGCTCCTTAGAAATAACCCTGACGTTTCTTCAGCTCCATGGAGCCTGCCTGGTCGCGGTCAATCACGCGGCCCTGTCGCTCGCTGGTAGTGGACACCAGCATCTCCTCGATGATCTCCGGCAGCGTCTGCGCGTTAGATTCCACTGCGCCGGTCAGCGGCCAGCAGCCGAGGGTACGGAAACGCACCATCTGTTTTTTGATCACTTCGCCAGGCTGCAAATCAATGCGATCGTCATCGATCATCATCAGCATCCCGTCACGCTCCAGCACCGGACGTTCAGCGGCCAGGTACAGCGGAACAATCTCGATATTTTCCAGATAGATGTACTGCCAGATATCCAGCTCGGTCCAGTTAGAGAGCGGGAAAACGCGAATACTTTCGCCTTTGTTGATCTGGCCGTTGTAGTTATGCCACAGCTCCGGGCGCTGGTTTTTTGGGTCCCAGCGGTGGAAACGGTCGCGGAAGGAGTAGATACGCTCTTTCGCACGGGATTTTTCTTCGTCACGGCGCGCGCCGCCGAAGGCCGCATCAAAACCGTATTTATTCAGCGCTTGCTTCAGCCCTTCGGTTTTCATGATATCGGTGTGTTTGGCACTGCCGTGGACGAACGGGTTAATGCCCATCGCCACCCCTTCCGGGTTTTTATGCACCAGCAGCTCGCAGCCGTAGGCTTTTGCAGTACGGTCGCGGAATTCGTACATCTCGCGGAATTTCCAGCCGGTATCCACGTGCAGCAGCGGGAACGGCAGTGTGCCCGGATAAAACGCTTTACGCGCCAGATGCAGCATCACGCTGGAATCTTTACCGATGGAGTACATCATCACCGGGTTAGAGAATTCGGCAGCCACCTCGCGGATAATATGAATACTCTCCGCTTCGAGTTGCCGCAGGTGAGTCAGTCGTTTTTGGTCCATAACCGTTCCTTAAGCCAAATTTATAACAGAAGAACCGAAGCCTTCTGTGTCGGTTGTGTGTTGAAACCAGGCGAGCGTGCTGTGCAGCTGCACCACTTCACCCACCACAATCAGGGCGGGCATAGGCGCGTCTTTCGCAAGGTGTACAAGGTCTTGTAGTGTGCCGGTGGCAACGTGTTGGTCGACGCGCGTCCCGCGAGAGATCACGGCCACTGGCGTTGTCGCATCGCGACCATGCTGAATAAGCTGTTCGCTGATTTCCGCCGCTTTCATCGTGCCCATATAGATGGCAAGCGTTTGTCGGCTCTCGGCCAGATGCGACCAGTCAAACGGTGTGCTGTCGGCTTTGTAGTGGCCGGTTACAAAGGTCACGCTCTGAGCGTAATCACGGTGGGTCAGCGGGATACCGGCGTAGGCTGTTACCGCTGAGGCCGCGGTAATACCTGGCACCACCTGGAAAGGTACACCCGCCTCGGCAGCGGCCTGAAGCTCTTCCCCGCCACGGCCAAAGATGAACGGATCGCCCCCTTTCAGGCGCACCACGGTTTTGCCTTCTCTGGCTGCCGTAATCAGCATCTGATTGGTTTCGTGCTGTGGCACGGCGTGTTCACCGGCGCGTTTACCCACGCAAATTTGTTCGGCATCGCGGCGGATCAGTTCGCGCACGCCGTCGCTCACCAGGTGGTCGTAAAATACGACATCCGCATCCTGGAGAACCTGTAGGCCGCGCAGGGTTAACAGCCCGGCATCACCCGGCCCTGCGCCTACCAGAATGATTTCACCGCTTCCGCTGCCGGGGTTATCCAG
Source organism: Enterobacter sp. Li2LvB3 (assembly GCF_056156645.1). NCBI lineage: Bacteria > Pseudomonadati > Pseudomonadota > Gammaproteobacteria > Enterobacterales > Enterobacteriaceae > Enterobacter > Enterobacter sp. Li2LvB3. The sequence continues at coordinate 16,028 of NZ_JBSICG010000042.1, forward strand.
TTCATCTTCCAGAATCTGCTGCGCTGCGGCTTCATTACCGGCGTGCATCAGGCGGGCAAAACGGCCACGGAAGACGCGCTCCCAAAAGCGACGACGCTCGGCCACGCTTGTCAGACGCGTTTTCAGATGGTTACGCCAGTAACTTGCTTTCTCGGCCATACGCCCGAGGCTTGTGGGCAGCAGTGCTTCTATTTTTTCCCGCAGCACCCGCGCCAGAACCGGGGCCGTGCCACCAGAGGAGATGGCCACCAGCAGCGGCGAGCGGTCAACGATCGACGGGAAAATGAATGAACACAGTGATGGATCATCCACCACGTTTACCAGACGAAACCGGGACTGTGCCGCCAGAGAGACCCGACGGTTAAATTCACGATCGGGGGTTGCAGCGATCACCAGCACTACGCTGTCTATCTGCGATTCGTCGAACTGCGCGTCAGTAACGACCTGCACCTGTGCGCCAGCACGATGCAAGAAAGCAATTTTGCGATCGGCAATCTCACCCGTGCCAACCACCAGCACGGGCCTGTCTTTTAGGGCAGCAAATAAGGGCAGATAGTCCACAAGCACCAACTCACTAACAACCAGGAATAGTGGGACTATAGGGGTCGGTTTAGATCGAATGAAATTACGAATTGGAATGAGTAGTTACTCAATGGAATAACGCCGTGAAAAAGCAAATATCAAAAAGTGCTTAACACACGAAATTTCGGGCATTTAAGAGCAATTCAAATTGTGTATACCGGGTCACAGTTTCATACTAAGCCAGTTAAAATTTTGCTCTGTTTTTAAGGACTCACTATGTTTTCCGCAACGCGCCACCGTATTGCTGCCCTGGCGCTCGGCGTTTGCTTTATCCTTCCGGCCCAGGCAAAAAATCCACCGTACGGCGAAATTGCCAGTACCCAGGCGCGACATATTGCGACTGTCTTTCCTGGCCGTATAACCGGCACGCCAGCCGAGATGCTCTCCGCCGACTATATCCGCCAGCAGTTTGCCGGGATGGGCTACCAGAGCGATATTCGGGCCTTTCACAGCCGGTACATCTATACCTCACGCAATAACAGCAAAAACTGGCATAACGTGACCGGCAGTACGGTCATTGCTGCACATGAAGGCAAGAGCGCCCAGCAAATCATTATTATGGCGCACCTGGATACCTTCGCCCCGATGAGCGATGCCGATACCGACAACAACCTCGGCGGCCTGACGCTTCAGGGAATAGACGATAACGCGGCGGGTCTGGGCGTGATGCTTGAACTGGCCGAGCACCTGAAGAATATCCCGACGAAATACGGTATTCGCTTTATCGCGACCAGCGGTGAAGAAGAAGGAAAACTCGGCGCTGAGAATATCCTTAAGCGCATGAGCCCTGAAGAGAAGAAAAATACCTTGCTGGTGATTAATCTCGATAACCTTATCGTCGGCGACAAACTCTATTTTAATAGCGGGCAGAGTACGCCAGGAAGCGTGCGCAAATTAACCCGCGACCGGGCGCTGGCGATTGCCCGCAGTCAGGGCGTCTACGCCACCAGTAATCCGGGCGGTAATCCTGCTTATCCACGTGGAACAGGCTGTTGTAACGACGGTGAAGTGTTCGATAAAGCCGGCATTCCGGTATTGTACGTGGAAGCAACGAACTGGGCGCTGGGCAAAAAAGATGGTTATCAGCAGAGAGCCAAATCTAAAGCCTTCCCGAACGGAACAAGCTGGCATGATGTGAGACTTGATAATCAACAGCACATTGATAGCGCGCTGCCGCAGCGTATTGAACACCGTAGCCGCGATGTGGTGAAAGTGATGCTGCCGCTGGTGAAGGAGCTGGCGAAAGCGGGTAAAGCCTGATGGGTATTTTCCCCTCACCCCA
>NZ_JBSICG010000043.1:0-13932 GCF_056156645.1 Enterobacter sp. Li2LvB3
CCCTCAGGGAGAGGGAGAAAACACTAAAAAAGGCAACGTGCGTTGCCTTTTTGCTTTTACCTAGCCGCCTAAATACGCACTCCGCACCGCTTCGTTGGCCAGCAGCGCATCGCCGGTATCGGATAGCACGACGTGGCCGTTCTCCAGCACGTAGCCGCGGTCGGCGAGTTTCAACGCCTGATTGGCGTTCTGCTCGACGAGGAAGATGGTCATCCCTTCTTTACGCAGCTGTTCGATGGTGTCGAAAATCTGCTGGATGATGATCGGCGCAAGACCGAGCGACGGTTCATCAAGCAGCAGCAAACGTGGCTGGCTCATCAGCGCACGGCCAATCGCCAGCATCTGCTGTTCACCGCCGGACATGGTGCCTGCACGCTGAATACGCCGCTCCCACAGGCGTGGGAAGAGTTCATACACTCGCTTGATACGGGTCTGGAACTGGTCACGGTCGGCAAAGAAGCCGCCCATCGCCAGGTTCTCTTCCACCGTCATACGCGAAAACACACGACGCCCTTCAGGGACAATCGCCACCGCTTCACGCATGATTTTGGCGGTCTGCCAGTCGGTAATATCTTTGCCATCAAACACAATCCGCCCGCTGGTGGCACGCGGATCGCCGCACAGGGTGCCGAGCAGCGTGGTTTTACCTGCGCCGTTCGCCCCAATCAGGGTAACGATTTCACCCTGATTGATATGCAGGCTGACATCATGCAGCGCCTGAATCTTGCCGTAGTGGGCACTTACATTGTCAAACGTTAACATCGCTTTTTCCATCTTATGGCTCGCCCCCATTATGCTTCACCTAAATAGGCGCGGATCACGTCCGGGTTGTTGCGGATCTCTTCCGGCGTCCCGTTAGCCAGCGGCGTGCCCTGGTTTACCACGTAGATACGGTCAGAAATGCCCATCACCAGCTTCATATCATGCTCAATCAGCAGAATGGTGGTGTCATGATGATCGCGCAGCTCGGCAATCAGCTCGTCCAGCTCTTTGGTCTCTTTCGGGTTCAGACCGGCCGCCGGTTCATCGAGCATCAGGATTTCCGGCTGTGTCACCATGCAGCGCACGATTTCAAGACGACGCTGATCACCGTAGGCCAGGTTACTCGCCTGACGGTTAGCGTGCTGAAGCAGACCAATACGATCAAGCCAGGTGGCCGCTCTGTCGAGGGCTTCGCTCTGCGCACGGCGGAAGGCTGGCGTTTTCAGCAAACCGGAGAACAGACCGGATTTCAGCTGCTGATGTTGCGCCACCAGCAGGTTCTCAATCACCGTCATTTCACGGAACAGACGCACGTGCTGGAAGGTACGCACCACGCCCATACGCGCAATCTGCTGACCCGGCAGCCCTTCAAGGTGCTGGTCGCGCAGCATAATGGTGCCGCCCGTTGGTTTATAAAAACCAGTCAGGCAGTTGAACACCGTGGTTTTCCCCGCGCCGTTCGGGCCAATCAGGGAGACAATCTCTTTTTTGTGCAGATCCAGATTCACGTTGTTGACCGCCAGCAGGCCGCCAAAACGCATCATCAGACCGTTAACGGATAATAATGGCTGACTCATGCCTGCTCTCCTTTCGCTTGCCCGTTTTTCAGCTTCAACTGTGGACGGGTCATCGGCAGCAAGCCCTGCGGACGCCAGATCATCATCAGCACCATCAAACCACCCAGCATCAACATGCTGTACTCGTTAAAGTCACGCATCAGCTCACGGGAGACCACCAGCAGAATGGCGGCAAGGATAACGGCGAACTGCGAGCCCATCCCACCGAGCACCACAATCGCCAGCACGAAGGCGGATTCGGCAAAGGTGAAGGATTCCGGGCTGACAAAGCCCTGACGCGCAGCAAACAGCGTCCCGGCAAAACCAGCAAACGCGGCGCTGATGGTAAATGCCGTCAGCTTGATACGGGTCGGGTTCAGACCCAGAGAACGACAGGCAATCTCATCTTCGCGCAGCGCTTCCCACGCGCGGCCCAGCGGCATCCGCAGCAGGCGGTTAATCACGAACAGGGTAATCACTACCAGCAGCAGTGCCACCAGATAGAGCCAGATGACACGGTCAGACGGATCGTATTTCACACCGAAGAAATTGCTGAAGGTATCCCAGCCGCCTTCACGCGCGGTGCGGCTGAATTCCAGGCCAAAGAAGGTCGGTTTCGGGATCTGGCTGATACCGTTCGGGCCACCGGTTACTTCGGTGTTGTTAAGCAGCAGGATACGGACGATTTCGCCGAAGCCTAAGGTCACAATCGCCAGGTAGTCACCGCGCAGGCGCAGTACCGGGAAGCCCAGCAGGAAGCCCGCAGCAGCAGAGACCAGCCCCGCCAGTGGCAAACAGGTCCAGAAGCCCAGGCCGTAATAGTGGTTCAGCAGTGCAAAGGTGTAGGCACCGATGGCATAGAAACCGCCGTAACCCAGTACCAGCAGGCCAGACAAACCTACAACCACGTTCAGACCCAGGCCCAGAATCACGTAGATCATGGTCAGGGTGGCAATGTCTACCGTACCGCGCGATACCACGAACGGCCACGCCACAGCCGCCACCAGCAGCGCCACAAGGAACAACTTCTGCTTAACGGTTGAGCCATCGATAGCAGGGAGAACGAATTTCGGGCCAGAGACGTTTTTCAGCGTCTTCTGGAACACCGGACGCAGCAGCTGGAACAGGAACACCACCGCAGTGCCGATAAACACCCACTGCCAGCGGATGTCGGCGGCGGTATCCACCACCAGTTTAGTGCCATCCAGCTCTAACTGAACGCCCATAAAGACGCCCGCCAGCACGAAAAACATGGCGGCAGAGAGCAGCGCCATTGCAAAATGCATCGGTTTCATACTTTCTCTACCTCCGGACGACCCAGAATACCGGTAGGCATTACCAGCAGAACCAGAATCAGCAGGGCAAACGACACCACATCTTTGTATTCAGTGCTCAGATACGCCGAGGAGAGTGCTTCAGCCACGCCAAGGATCAGGCCGCCGATCATCGCACCAGGAATACTGCCGATACCGCCAAGTACCGCTGCGGTGAAGGCTTTCATCCCGGCCATAAAACCGATATACGGGTTGATAACACCGTAGAACTGGCCGAGCAGCACGCCCGCCACCGCCGCCATCGCCGCACCAATCACGAAGGTGAGCGCAATCACGCGGTCAGTGTTGATACCGAGCAGGCTCGCCATTTTCAGGTCTTCAGCGCAGGCACGGCAGGCGCGCCCCATGCGGGAATAACGAATGAACAAGGTCAGCGCCAGCATCGCAACAAAGGTGACGATCCAGATAACCAGCTGCATGGTGGTAATAGACGCAGAGAAGTTGTCGCTCGCCCCTACAATCCACTGGCCGTTAAACAGGCTTGGCAGCGCCACATCGCGCGAACCTTCGGTCAGGCTGACGTAGTTTTGCAGGAAGATGGACATACCGATGGCAGAGATCAGCGCAATCAGACGCTTGGAGCTACGTACTGGCCGGTAAGCCACACGCTCAATGCTCCAGCCGTAGGCGCTGGCAATCACAATCGCCCCCACGAACCCGGCGGCAACCAGCAGCCAGCTGCTGTCGATCCCCATCATCATCAGCGCGGCGATAATCATAAAGGAGACATAACTGCCGATCATGTACACCTCGCCGTGGGCGAAGTTGATCATGCCGATAATGCCGTAAACCATCGTATAACCGATGGCGATCAGTGCGTAGGTGCTTCCCAGCGTGACGCCGTTAAACATCTGCTGCAAGAAATAGAGAAACTGCTCGGACATATGCAAACCTTTTTATACCCGCCCGGACGCCCGGGCGGTGGGATAATTATTTGGCGACCGAAGACGAACCGTCGGCGTGCCACTTAAAGACACCAAATTCAAATCCCTTCAGATCGCCTTTCTCATCCCAGTTCAGCGGCCCAATCACGGTGTTCGCCCCGTGAGCTTTTAAATCTTTCACTAAATCCAGCGGCTCTTTGCTGTCGGTACGTTCCAGTGCGGTCGCCAGAGACTGCACGGCAGCATAGGTGATCCACACATACGGACCGCTCGGATCTTTCTTCTGCGCTTTGAGCGCATCTACGATAGTCTTATTCGCCGGATCCTGGTCATAGCGTTTTGGCATCGTCACCAGCATCCCTTCCGCCGCATCACCTGCGATGTTAGAGAGTGACGCGTTACCTACCCCTTCCGGGCCCATAAACTGGGTTTTCAGGCCGGTGCCGCGCGCCTGGCGTAACATCTGGCCCATTTCCGGGTAGTAGCCACCGTAATACACGAAGTCGATATTTTCTTTTTGCAGGCGGGCAATCAGCGCCGAGAAGTCTTTCTCGCCTGCGGTGATGCCATCAAAGAACACAATATTCGCGCCGCCTTTTTTCAGGCCATCCTGTACGGAGCGCGCCAGACCTTCGCCGTATTGCTGCTTGTCATGAATAATGGCAATGCGCTTTGGCTTCACATTTTCGAGGATAAATTTGGCGGCCGTTGGCCCCTGAGAGGAGTCCAGACCTGCGGTACGCATGATGTGCTGGTAACCGCGTTGAGTCAGTTCCGGGTTAGTCGCACCTGGGGTAATCATCAGAATGCCTTCGTCTTCATAGATATCAGACGCAGGCTGCGTGGATGAGGAGCAAAGATGGCCGATGACGTACTGAATGCCGTCGTTAACGATTTTGTTGGCGACCGCGACAGCTTGTTTCGGATCGCAGGCGTCGTCATATTCCACCCCGACCAGTTTGTCGCCCTTGATACCACCTTTGGCGTTGATGTCTTTAATCGCCTGGCGCGCACCGTTGAACTCCATATCGCCCCACTGAGCAACCGGACCGGACATTGCACCTACCACAGCAACTTTAATATCTTCCGCCATAGCTGCATGTGAAATCGCCAGTGCAACTATCCCCGCGACTAACGTCTTCGCGTTCCTTTTCATCTCTGAATCCCCATTCGTGATGTTGTGTATATATTTTGTTTTATTATGGTTAAAAAGCATTCTGTACTTTTAATGAACAACGCTATTTTTACCAGTGCCTTTAATGGTTTAGCGCAGTTTTTTGTCAAAAACCAGACTAAAATCTCTATTTTTCAGGCGATTAAGCAAAGATAATATTCTGAAATCAGGCAGAGATAAACAAATAAAAGTACGGTTTGCAGCATAAAATAACGGTACAAAGCGCCGAATAAATCGCTACTCTTTAGGTTAAAATTCTGCTTGTTTTTCGATCCATGTGTTTTCGAACTGCACATTGTGACGCCGAAAAACTAATCGCCTGGTAAATGGTTTAAAAAGAGGAAGCCGCTGGCTGAATAAATTGAGTACACTGCGCATACTCTTTTTGATTTGGACAAGCAGCTAATGAAACTGACTATCATCCGTCTGGTGACCTTTAGCGATCAGGATCATATCGACCTGGGCAAGATCTGGCCGGAATATTCCCCTTCATCACTGACCGTTGACGAGACGCACCGTATTTATGCCGCACGCTTTAATGAGCGTCTGCTGGCGGCCGTGCGCGTGACGCTGAGCGGGACAGAAGGTGCGCTCGATTCACTGCGCGTGCGTGATGCCACCCGCCGTCGCGGTGTGGGGCAGTATTTGATTGAAGAAGTGATCCGCGAAAACCCGAGCGTGACCTCCTGGTGGATGGCCGACGTGGGCGTAGAAGACCGCAGCGTGATGGCGGCATTTATGCAGGCGTTAGGGTTTACGGCACAGGAAAATGGGTGGGAAAAGCGCTAGGTTTGGTTTGTGCGGCCTGATGCGTGCGGCCTGATACGTGCGGCCTGATGCCCTCACCCCGGCCCTCTCCCACGGGGAGAGGGGGCAAACACTAAAATGGCAACCTTAAGGTTGCCATTTGCGTTTATTTGGCGTCAGTCGCCGTACCGTTGGCATGCCAGTCAAACACGCCGAACTCGAAGCCTTTCAGATCGCCCTTCTCATCCCATGACAGCGGCCCCATAACGGTATTTACGGTATTCGCTTTCAGGTATTTCGCAATCTCAGCCGGATCGGCTGACTGGTTCAGGCCCGCCTGCAATGATTGCAGTGCCGCGTAGGTGGTCCAGACGAACGCCCCACTTGGATCCTGTTTCTTCGCTTTGATGGCGTCTACGATAGGTTTGTTCGCTGGAACCTGGTCGTAGTTCTTCGGTTTGGTCACCAGCAGGCCTTCCGCAGACTCACCGGCGATGTTAGACAGAGACACGTTCGCCACACCTTCTGGACCCATGAACTGAGTTTTCAGGCCGGCAGCACGTGCCTGGCGCAGGATCTGGCCCATTTCCGGGTGGTAGCCACCGTAGTAAACGAAGTCGATATTCTCTTTCTTCAGACGCGCCACCAGCGTGGAGAAGTCTTTCTCACCGGCAGTGATACCGTCAAAGAACACCACGTTAGCCTTGGCTTTCTTCAGGTTATCCTGTACGGCACGCGCCAGGCCTTCACCGTATTGCTGTTTATCGTGAACGATCGCGATACGCTGCGGCTTCACTTTTTCCAGAATGTATTTCGCGGCAGTTGGGCCCTGGTCAGAGTCCAGACCGGTGGTACGCAGGGTCAGCTTATAGCCACGCGCAGTCAGTTCCGGTGCGGTTGCCGCCGGGGTGATCATCAGAATGCCTTCGTCTTCGTAGATATCAGACGCTGGCTGGGTGGAAGAGGAGCACAGGTGGCCGATAACGTATTTAATCCCGTCGTTTACCACTTTGTTCGCAACAGCTACCGCTTGTTTCGGATCGCAGGCATCGTCATATTTTACGATTTGCAGTTTTTCGCCCTTAATACCGCCCTTGGCATTAATGTCTGCAACCGCTTGTTCTGCGCCAGTAAACTCCTGGTCGCCGTATTGTGCTACCGGACCGGACATTGCGCCGACAACAGCCACTTTAATATCTGCATGTGCCATCGTGCTGAATGCCAACGTGATACATCCTGCCAGTAACGCTTTACCCTTCTTGTTCATCCTGAGAATCCCCATTGTTATGGTTTTTGCAATTGTTGTGATGTTGTTGTGCGGTACATTATTTTTCTTATAGGCATAAGAAAAGCATATGATAGTTATGTTTTGGGTCACTGCCCGTACCAAAGCAGCATACTCTGCTAGAACATACCCCATTTTTATGAATTTGGAATAGCTAATTTGAAATGTATATATGCTAAGCCCGGCAACGTTTCGCTGCCGGGCAGTGGCTTTATCGTGTCAGCGAGGCAGAGATAATATCCAGCGCTTTACGGAACTGCACTTCGGGGATGGTAAGCGGATAAAGGAAGCGAATAACATTGCCGTATACACCGCAACTCAGCAGCAACAGGCCTTCCTGCAATGCACGCTCCTGAACCTGGCGGGTAAAGTCCGGTGAGGGTTGCCCGGTTTGCGGATCGTTAAATTCCACCGCTACCATCGACCCTTGCGCCCGGATATCAGCAATAAACGGACAATCCGCCTTCGCTTTGTTGAGCACTTCTACCAGATGATGACCAAGGTGCGCCGCGCGCGTGCAGAGATCTTCTTCGTCAATCACGTCCAGCACGGCATGTGCCGCGGCAATCGCCAGCGGGTTACCCGCATAAGTGCCGCCCAGCCCGCCCGGTGCAGGGGCATCCATAACCTCTGCCCGGCCAGAAACAGCCGAGAGCGGCATCCCGCCCGCCAGGCTTTTCGCCATGGTGATCATGTCAGGCTTCACGCAGTGGTGTTCCATCGAGAAAAGTTTACCGGTACGGGCAAACCCGGTTTGTACTTCGTCGGCAATCAGCAAAATACCGTGGGTATCGCATAATGCGCGCAGCGACTGCATGAAATCGGCAGGCGCGACGTTAAAACCGCCCTCTCCCTGTACCGGCTCAAGAATAATGGCGGCAACCTGGTCCGGGGCAATATCCGCTTTAAAGATACGCTCGATGCTTTTTAACGCCTCCTGGCTGCTCACGCCGTGAAGTGCATTGGGATATTGTGCGTGGTAAATCGAGCCCGGGAAGGGACCAAAACCGATTTTGTAAGGCGCGACCTTGCCGGTCAGCGCCATTGTCATATAGGTGCGGCCATGAAAACCGCCACCAAAGGTGATAACGCCAGGACGTTTGGTGTAAGCACGGGCAATTTTTACCGCGTTTTCGACGGCTTCTGCGCCCGTTGAGAAGAAGGCCGTTTTGGCCGGACCGTCAATAGGCACACGTTCGTTAATCCGCTCTGCCAGCGCCACGTAGCCTTCATACGGTACAATTTGATAGGCGGTGTGGGTAAAGGCATGGAGCTGTTTTTCAATTGCCGCAATCACTTTTGGATGGCGATGCCCGGTATTCAGCACGGCGATCCCGGCGGCGAAGTCGATAACCTCGTTACCTTCCACATCCCACAGCGTGGCGTTCTCTGCTTTATCGGCATAAAAATTACACATGACACCGATACCGCGCGGCGTCGCCTGCAAACGCCGGTCATTCAGTTCTTTATTTTTCACCCTGTCCCCCTGAGATTTCAGCAGCCCAAAATGCAAATAGCGCATCTGTAAGTGTTTGCCAGGGGGGAGGAATTCGCCAGAGGAGGCGCTAAAAAAACAAAACCCCCGAATTTACATTCGAGGGTTCTCGTCATACTTCGCGGAAATTACGCTTCGATAGCGGCGCGAAGTTTTTTCATGGCGTTCTTTTCAAGCTGACGTACACGTTCAGCGGAGACACCATAGCGGTCGGCCAGCTCCTGCAAGGTGGACTTGTTGTCTTCGTCCAGCCAGCGGGCACGGATAATATCCTGGCTGCGCTCATCGAGGCCTTCCATCGCATGAGTCAATTTGTTGGCAGCCTGGTCTTCCCAGTTGTCCTCTTCAATGCCATCAGCAAAGTTGGAGGATTTATCCTGAAGATACAGAACCGGCGCCATCGGCTGGCTGTCAGACGCATCGTCGTCAGAAGACATATCAAACGTCATGTCCTGAGCGGCCATACGAGACTCCATCTCACGCACATCTTTGCTGGACACACCCAGCTCACGCGCCACCATTTCAACTTCATCCTGATTGAACCAGCCCAGACGCTGCTTGGTTTTACGCAGGTTGAAGAACAGTTTGCGTTGCGCTTTTGTCGTGGCGACTTTCACGATACGCCAGTTACGCAGGACATATTCGTGAATTTCAGCTTTGATCCAGTGTACGGCGAAGGAGACGAGTCGCACACCCACTTCCGGGTTAAAGCGTCGTACTGCCTTCATCAGACCGATGTTACCTTCCTGAATCAAGTCCGCCTGCGGCAGGCCGTAGCCCGCATAATTACGAGCAACGTGAACAACAAAGCGCAGGTGAGACAGGATCAGCGTCTTAGCTGCTTCCAGATCGCCCTGGTAATGCAGCTTTTCAGCAAGCTCCTTTTCTTCCTCGGCCGTTAACATCGGCCAGGTGTTTGCAGCCCGGATATAAGATTCCAGGTTACCAACAGGGGCTAAAGCTAAAGTTTGCATTTCTTTGGTCATTCATTCCTCTCAATGTTTCTTCTGGTCCAGGTTATCCCCATCAGGCAACAACCATGCCAAAGCGTTTGAGCAACGAGATTAGCATTCACTCTTTTATCAGACAGTGATTTTATCCACAAGTTCCAGGTGCAACAGTGAATAAATTACGCACAAAATGTGACATGAAGATGATATTGCGGGGGAAGAGAAAACAGGGACTCTTTCCCTGCAAGCGAACAGCTCGGTGCAGGGAAAGATTATATCACGCTTTTATTATTCGGGAGTAAAGTGACGTAAATGTTGAACCGTCGCCAGCCATGCCGCTACCCAGCCGATCATAGAGCAAACCAGCAGTAGCAACAGGCACTCATCGAACCCTAAACCACTGATATTAAACTTAGTTCCAAAAACCTGCGCCACTTCGGTAACGGCAGATGACAGCCGCATCACCAAAATTTCTGACAATATCAATGAAAGAAATGCGCCAGAAAAACCCAGCAATGCGCCGCCGTACAGGAACGGACGAAGGATAAACCCATCCGTGGCGCCAATCAGTTTTTGCACGTTGATGGTGTCCCGGCGGGCAAAGATGCTCAGGCGTACGCTGTTACCAATGACGAGGAAGACCGCAGCCACCATCAGCACGCCGATCATCGCCGACACACGGCCAACCAGTCCCGTCAGGGCCGACAACCGCGCAAACCAGCTATCGTCCATCCGCACTTCATCAATCCCCTTAATGCGCGAAATACGGTCACGCAGGGTATTCAGGGCATCGGTTCCCTGGAAGTCGAGCTTCGGGTTCACCACGGCCACGGCAGGCAGCGGGTTCTCTTCGAGCATATCCAGCGCACCGCCAAACCCGGACCAGTTGCGGAACTCACCCAGCGCCTCTTCGCGCGAAAGATAGTTCACCTTATCGACGCCCTGCTCAGCCTGGATTTGTCCCACAACCTGCGCTGCCGCGTTATCGTCGAGCGCTTTATCCAGATACACCGTGATTTGCGGTGAAGGGTAGTACTGCGAAGCTGCCTGATTAACGTTCTTGTAGACCATGTAGCAGACGCTTGGCAGCGTCAGGGAGATGGCAATCACCATCACCGTCAGGAACGTGGCCAGTGGTTTGCTTTTCAGATCCTGCAACGCACCGTGGAAGGCATAGCGTACCTGCTCGTTGAAAACGTTGGTTTTACGCGAGTTCGGTTTTGGCGCAGCTTTCGCACGCTTTGGCGTATTGCGGTTGTTATCTCCGCCGCCCTGCGGTTTACGGAACCGGTCAAAGCGGTTCCCAAACTGCCGAATCTGGTTTATTGCGTCACGCTTATTCACCCAGGCCTCCGTGCAAATGACCGTCGCTCAGGGTCAGCATCCGGTACGAACGACGGGAGATAAGCCCGATGTCGTGCGTTGCCATCAATACTGTCACCCCAACACGGTTAAATTCCTCAAACAGACGCAAGATCCCTTCCGACAGGGCATCGTCCAGGTTACCGGTAGGTTCATCCGCCAGCAGCACAGCAGGTTTGTTCACCACCGCGCGGGCGATACCCACACGCTGCTGTTCACCGCCAGAGAGCTGGATCGGGAAGTTCTTCGCTTTGTCCAGCAGCCCGACTTTATCCAGCGCCGCCGACACACGGCGACGAATATCATCATAGCTGGCACCGGCAATGATCAGTGGGATCGCCACGTTATCAAATACGGTGCGATCCATCAGCAGGTGGTGATCCTGGAAAATCATACCGATCTGGCGACGCAGGAACGGCACCTCACGGTTTTTCAGGCGGCTAATGTCATGGCCGCTGAAATAGATTTTCCCGGCGCTTGGCCGTTCGATCCCACAGATAAGCTTGAGCAGGGTACTTTTCCCCGCGCCGGAATGGCCGGTCAGGAATGCCATCTCGCCCGGTTGCAGGTGGAACGTTACCCCCTGCAACGCTTGTCTCCCACCGAGATAGGCCTTGCTGACGTGTTCAAAGCGAATCATTGTTAATCCTCTCGGGCAAATAATGCCTCAATAAAGTCGTCCGCTTTAAACGGACGTAAATCCTCAATACGCTCGCCCACACCGATATAACGGATAGGAATGCCGAACTGATCTGCCACGGAGAAGATCACCCCGCCTTTGGCTGTACCGTCCAGTTTGGTCAGCGTAATCCCTGTCAGCCCTACCGCCTCATGGAACAGTTTCGCCTGACTGATGGCGTTCTGCCCGGTGCTGGCATCGAGAGTCAGCATAATTTCATGTGGCGCTTCTTCGTCCAGCTTCTTCATGACGCGAACGATTTTCTTCAGTTCTTCCATCAGGTGCGATTTGTTCTGCAAACGCCCTGCAGTATCAGCAATCAGCACATCCACATTACGCGCTTTAGCCGCCTGAATGGCGTCAAAGATAACGGACGCAGAATCTGCACCCGTGTGCTGCGCAATGACCGGGATGTTGTTGCGCTGACCCCAGACCTGCAACTGCTCCACCGCTGCCGCACGGAAGGTGTCGCCAGCCGCCAGCATCACCGATTTGCCCTGCTGTTCGAACTGACGCGCCAGCTTGCCGATGGTAGTGGTTTTACCCACGCCGTTAACGCCAACCATCAGAATAACAAATGGTGTTTTGCCTTCAATATTAAGCGGTTCGTCAACTTTTGCGAGAATTTCGCCCATCTCGTCTTTCAGCAGACCGTACAGCGCTTCGGCGTCACGCAGCTGTTTGCGGCTCGCGCCTTCCGTCAGGCTGGTGATGATTTTACGGGTTGTTTCAACGCCTACGTCCGCAATCAGCAGTTGCTCTTCCAGCTCTTCAAACAGATCATCGTCGATCTTTTTGCCGCGGAAAAGACTGATAAATCCGGAACCTAAGTTTTCTTTGGTTTTTAACAGGCTGCGTTTCAGACGCGCGAAGAAACCTTCTTTAGTCGGTTTTTCCTGCTCCTGAACCACTTCTTCTGCCTGCTCTTCCTCCGGCACGACGATAACCGCTTCTTCTGCGGCTTCTGCCGCCAGTGCCTGAGCTTCCAGCTCTTCATCGGTGAGTTCTGGCTCGAGCTCTGCTTCTTCTTCGACCGCCTCAACAATTTCAACGGTTTCTGCTTCTGCCTGCCACTCTTCTGCGGCGATCTCTTCGGCTTTCACCTCTTCCGGTAGCGGCAACTCTTCATGCTCAACAACCGCCTGAGGCGCTTCTTCAATAATATCTTCGCGCTCAACTTCAACCTGAAGGGTTTCAGATGCCTCTTCCAGCGCTTCAGGCTCTGGCGTCTCGCTTTCCTGAACCTGTTCGGTGACGTCAACAACCTCTTCAGCAAAGGCTTCTGTCTCTTCTTTGCTGTGCGTATGTTCTTCCGCTTCTACAACTGCGGCGGTTTCGACAGGCGTTTCAGCCGGCGTATGCTCTTCAACCGCCAGCTGTTCTTCGATTTTCTGTTCTGTTTCTTGCTCTTTTTCACCGAAGCCCAGCCAGGAAAAGAAGCCACGTTTTTTTTGTTTTGCCATCTGCGACTACACTCCTCGCGGCGCTATATACATGGAAGCTAAAAAAATGATGAAATAGTCTATCACTTAACTTAATTAACATCATCGCCTGCAATCGCAGGCCAATTGTTAGCAGAGCTTTCCTGAAATGAAGAAAACTACCCGCCAGGCCGGGCAAATTCGTATTATCGGCGGCCAGTGGCGAGGCCGGAAATTACCGGTGCCGGACAGCCCCGGTTTGCGCCCAACGACTGACCGCGTAAGAGAAACCCTGTTCAACTGGCTGGCACCTTCAATGGTAGATGCCCGCTGCCTTGACTGCTTCGCCGGGAGCGGCGCTTTAGGTCTTGAAGCGCTGTCGCGCTATGCCGCCAGCGCCACGCTGCTCGAAATGGAGCGCGGCGTTGCTCAGCTACTTCAGCAAAATCTGGCGACCCTGAAAGCCGCTAATGCCAAAGTGGTGAACACCAACACCCTTTCCTTCCTGTCACAGCCGGGTACACCGCATGATGTAGTGTTTGTTGATCCGCCGTTCCGTAAGGGGCTGCTGGAAGAGACGCTCGCGCTGCTGGAAAACAACGGCTGGCTGGCCGATGGCGCGCTGATCTACGTAGAAAGCGAAGTTGAAAACGGTTTACCACCAGTGCCTGTTTACTGGGATCTGCACCGTGAAAAGGTAGCAGGCCAGGTTGCCTATCGTCTGTATCACCGACAAGTACAAGGAGGATCCGATGCCGGTACTGATTAATCTGGGACGTTTACTGATGCTGGGTGTATGGGCATTTCTGATCCTGAACCTGGTGCATCCATTCCCGCGTCCGATGAATATTTTCGTCAACGTGGCGCTGATCTTTACCTCATTTATGCACGCGTTGCAGATGGTGATGCTGAAAAACGGTCTGCCGAAAGATGGCCCACAAATGACCGGCTGGCAGCAGCTGCGGGTGTTTATTTTTGGCGTGTTTGAACTGCTGGTGTGGATGAAAAAGTTTAAGGCGCAGGTGAAGAAGTAAGTGGCCTGATGCCCTAACCCTCTCCCCAA
>NZ_JBSICG010000044.1:0-8995 GCF_056156645.1 Enterobacter sp. Li2LvB3
CCCACAGGGAGAGGGAGAAAACCGGAGGTATCAGGCTGCGCTCTTTTTCTTTTTGAACGGCTTCTTCGCACCGCCGCCCGGTGCAACCATTCCTCTGAACGTCTTCACCGGCGTACTGCGCGCCTGATCTATCAGCTGATAAAGCGTCCCCACCAGCGGCTGCATAAAGTCCTGGTAACGACACTGCTTCTCGCTGATTTGCGTCAGGATGGATTCCCAGTGCGCCGTCATGTCCGGCCTTGCTGCAAGCTCAGGCAGCGAGTGGATCAGCGCCCGTCCAGGTTCCGTCGAATGGATATAACGCCCTTTCTTCTCCAGGAAACCACGCTTAAACAGCAGTTCGATGATCCCTGCGCGGGTCGCTTCCGTACCCAGTCCGTCGGTTGCGCGGAGGATCTTCTTCAGGTCTTTATCCTGCACAAACCGGGCGATCCCCGTCATGGCTGACAGTAGCGTTGCATCGGTGAAATGGCGTGGCGGCTGAGTCTGACGTTCAATCACCTCGCCCTTTTCACACAGCAGTTCGTCATCTTTAGCCACAACCGGCAGCGGCGTGCCGTCGTTCTCTTCATCGCGCTCTTTATTGCCAAGCAGTGTGCGCCAGCCCGCTTCCGCCAGGAAACGGGCTTTGGCGACGAACTTGCCTTTGGCAATCTCCAGTTCGATGACGCATTTGCGGAACACCGCATCCGGGCAGAACTGCATCAGATACTGACGGGCAATCAGGTTGTATACCTTAGATTCGTTTTCCGTCAGGTTCACATTGCTGGTGCGTGCCGTGGGGATGATGGCGTGGTGAGCATCCACCTTTTTATCGTCCCAGCAGCGGTTACGCGTGTCCGGGTTGACGGCGGGCTGCGGTAACAGATCCGGCGCGTGGACGCCGATCGCGTTCATCACCGAATGGCGCCCGGCATAATGTTCTTCCGGCAGATAGCGGCTATCCGAACGCGGATAAGTGATCAGCTTATGGGTTTCGTAAAGCTTCTGGCAGATATCGAGCACGTTTTGCGCGCTCAGACCAAAGCGTTTAGCGGCTTCAATCTGCAACGCCGAAAGCGAGAACGGCAGCGGCGCAGGTTCTGATTCCCGTTTATCGTTATAGCTGGTGACGATAGCGGGCTGCCCGGTAATGCGGTTGACCACGTGCTCCGCCAGCGGGCGATGCAAAAGGCGGCCTTCTTCATCCTGATACGACTCACAGGCATCGCTTGGCTGCCAGGTTGCCGTAAAACGTTCCTCTTTTGGCGTCACGATGTGCGCTTTGACCTCAAAGAAGTCTTTGGCGACAAAGTTTTCGATCTCTTCATCGCGACGCACCACCAGCCCCAGCACAGGGGTCTGCACGCGTCCGACCGAAAGCACGCCCTGATACCCGGCGTTACGCCCCAGAATGGTATAGGCGCGGGTCATGTTGATCCCGTACAGCCAGTCGGCACGGGCGCGCGCCAGTGCGGAAACGCACAGCGGGATAAACTCACTGTTGGCGCGCAGACGCGAAATCGCGCGCTCCACGGCCTGCGGGTTGAGGTCGTTAATCAGGCAGCGCTGTACCTGCTGACGCTTTGCCGGAGCCAGCTCCAGGTAATCCAGCACCTCGTCCACCAGCAGTTGCCCTTCTCTGTCCGGGTCACCCGCGTGGATAACTTCAGAGGCCTCATGCAGGAAGCGCTTAATGACATTGAGCTGTTTGGTGACGGACGGACGTGGTTGCAGACGCCATTTTTCCGGCACGATAGGCAGGTCGTTCAGATTCCAGCGGGCGTAGCGGCTGTCGTAGACATCCGGCTGCGCCTGCTCGAGCAGGTGACCAATACACCAGGTGACCACCTGCCCGTTACCGCACTCGATAAAACCATCGCCCTTGCGGTGCGGCTTAGGCAACACATCGGCGATGGCACGGGCCAGGCTCGGCTTTTCGGCAATAAACAACCGCATCGAATTAACGGATCTCGATCATCGGGCGGCCACCGCGGGCGTCCACCAGTTCGCCGATGGCCGTCAGAGTGATACCAAACTCCGCGGCCGTTGCCTGTACTTCTGCTTCTGCATCCGGCGTTACCGCCAGCAGCAGGCCGCCAGAGGTTTGTGGATCGCACAGCAGATCGCGCCACGCTTCTGGCATGTCGCCCATCAGATGCCCATAGCTGGCAAAGTTACGCTGAGTGCCGCCTGGCACCGCGCCCTGGGCAATGTAGTCTTCCACGCCCGGTAGCTTCGGCACGTCCTGATACCAGACCTTCGCCTGCACGCCCGCGCCCTGGCACACTTCGCTCAGATGGCCAAGCAGACCAAATCCGGTAACGTCGGTCATCGCCTTCACACCATCGATATTGGCAAATGCCGCACCGGCGAGGTTCATCTGGCACATCACTTCCGTTGCCAGACCAACGTGTTCAGGTTTAAGCAGGGATTTTTTCTCGGCGGTGGTGAGCACGCCAATGCCCAGCGGCTTGGTGAGGAACAGTTTGCAGCCTGCCTGCGCCGTACTGTTGCGTTTAACGCGCTCGGTTGGTACCACGCCCGTTACGGCCAGGCCGAAAATAGGCTCCGGGGCATCGATAGAGTGACCACCAGCCAGCGCAATTCCCGCTTGCTGACAGGCAAAGCGACCGCCTTCAATCACTTCTCGGGCGATTTCCGGGGCCAGGGTGTTAATTGGCCAGCCCAGAATGGCAATCGCCATAATCGGCTTACCGCCCATCGCGAAGATATCGCTGATGGCGTTGGTGGCCGCAATACGCCCGAAGTCGAACGGATTGTCGACAATCGGCATAAAGAAGTCGGTGGTGCTGATAATGCTGGTGCCGTTACCTAAGTCATAAACCGCTGCATCGTCACGCGTTTCATTACCGACAAGCAGGTTCGGGTCGACAAACTTCGCCTGTTCACTGTGCAGGATGGTTTCCAGCACTTTTGGGGAAATTTTACAACCGCAACCGGCTCCGTGGCTGTATTGCGTTAAACGAATGGTTTGCTCGCTCATGGACATCTCCTGTCATTGCAATCGCGCTATGGTAGCGCTCATTCCATAAAGAGGTAAGTATGACTGTCTGAATTCTGCGGCAGATGCTCAGAATCCAGACAGTTTAGCGCGCGTTATCAGAAACGGCTGACGAATGGCGTAGTGTCCGGCACATTTATCGTGCTGGATGCTTTAAGCTGTGGGGTGCCGAGATAGAGGAAGCCAACAATTTTGTCGTGCTCGCCACAGGACAAACCTTCGCGAACGACCGGGCTTTCGGTGAGTGCGCCAGTACGCCAGATGCCGTTAAAGCCCTGTGCGACAGCGGCCATTTGCATCGCCATTACGGCACAGCCCGCAGACATTTCCTGTTCCCAAACCGGCACTTTATGCTCAGCCTGACATTTTGCGACCACCGCGATGATCATCGGCGCACGGAACGGGCCGGTACGGGCTTTCTCGATACCCTTCTCGTCCAGACCCGCGGCTACCGCACCCTGCTCCAGCAACGCGCTGAAGCGATCGCGGCCTTCGCCTTCAATAATAAAGAAGTGCCATGGCTGTAATGTGCCATGATCTGGTGCGCGCATCCCGGCACGCAGAATGTTTTCCAGCTGCTCGCCCGCTGGCGCCGGTTCGGCCAGGCGCGAAGCACTACGACGGTTAACAAGCAGTTCAAGTGCGTCCATTGGTTAACTCCTGTCTTGAATTTTCCTAACAAAATTAACACGGCGGCAGATTTTGTTACAGCGTGACGGGCGATTCCTGCTGACAAGTGGCGGTCGGGTCATTACGATAACCCCACATTGCCGTCCACTGGCGACGGATACAGTCATTTTCTGGTTAGGGAGTATACATGCGAACCCTTTGGCGAATCTTTGCCGGTTTCTTTAAATGGACGTGGCGACTGCTCAACTTTGTCCGCGAACTGGTGATGAATGTGTTCTTCATCTTCCTGATCCTGGTTTGCGCAGGCATCTGGATGCACATCAGCAGTACAAGCCAGGCGCAGCATTCCACGCGCGGGGCATTGTTGCTGGATATCACCGGGGTCGTCGTCGATAAACCCTCCACCAGCAATCGTCTGGGCGTGATTGGCCGCCAGCTGTTCGGCGCGACATCCGATCGCCTACAGGAAAACTCCCTGTTTGATATCGTTGAAACCATCCGCCAGGCAAAAGACGATCGCAACATCACCGGGATCGTGCTTGATCTGAAAGATTTTGCCGGTGGCGACCAGCCTTCTATGCAATACATTGGTAAAGCCCTGCGCGAATTCCGCGACAGCGGAAAACCTGTTATTGCCGTAGGCGACAGCTATTCCCAGGGCCAGTACTATCTGGCGAGCTTTGCCAATAAAATCTGGCTTTCGCCGCAGGGCACGGTGGATTTGCACGGCTTTGCAACCAATGGGTTGTACTACAAGTCGCTGCTCGACAAGCTGAAAGTCACCACCCATGTCTTCCGCGTGGGCACGTATAAATCCGCCGTTGAGCCATTTATCCGCGACGATATGTCCCCGGCTGCCCGGGAAGCTGACAGCCGCTGGATTGGCGAGCTGTGGCAAAACTATCTGGGCACGATCGCGGCCAACCGCCAGATTACCGCTGAACAGGTCTTCCCTGGCGCTCAGGGGATGCTCGACGGCCTGCGCAAGGTTGACGGTGACACCGCCAAATATGCCCTTGAGAACAAACTGGTTGATTCGCTGGGTAGCAGTGCAGAGATCGAAAAAGCCCTGACCAAACAGTTCGGCTGGAGCAAAGAGGACAAAAACTACAGCGCTATTAGCATGTATGACTACACGACGAAAAAACCGAGTGAAAACGGTGATAGCGTGGCGGTGGTCTTTGCTAACGGTGCAATCATGGACGGTCAGGAAACACCAGGGAATGTGGGCGGTGATACCACGGCTTCGCAGATCCGTGATGCGCGTCTTGATCCGAAAGTGAAAGCCATTGTTCTGCGCGTCAACAGCCCTGGCGGCAGCGTCAGCGCCTCTGAAGTGATCCGCGCTGAACTGGTTGCCGCACGTGCTGCGGGCAAACCAGTGGTTGTCTCGATGGGCGGTATGGCGGCCTCCGGTGGTTACTGGATCTCAACGCCGGCTAACTACATCGTTGCCAACCCAAGCACGTTGACGGGCTCAATTGGTATTTTCGGGGTCATCAACACGGTGGAGAACAGCCTTGATTATCTGGGTGTTCATACCGATGGGGTATCAACATCACCGCTGGCGGATGTGTCCGTGACCAAATCCCTGCCGCCGGAAGTGTCAGAGATGATGCAGCTCAGCATCGAAAGCGGTTATAAGCGCTTTATCACTCTGGTTGCCGACTCGCGTAAGAAGACGCCAGAGCAGATTGACCAGATTGCTCAGGGCCACGTCTGGACCGGCCAAGATGCCAAAAACAACGGTCTGGTGGACAGCCTGGGTGATTTTGATGACGCCGTCGCGAAAGCAGCTGAACTGGCAAAACTCAAGCAATGGCATGTTGAGTATTACCAGGACGAGCCATCGTTCCTCGATTTGGTGATGAATAGTATGTCTGGCTCCGTGCGCGCCATGCTGCCAGAAGCCATTCAGGCATACTTACCTGCGCCCGTCGCCACCGCAGCTAAAGCGATGAAAGCCGAGGGCGATAAGCTTGCCGCCTTTAACGATCCACAAAGCCGTTACGCATTTTGCCTGACCTGCGCTAACGTCCGTTAAAACCTGTCCCCTCTTCTCGTGAAGAGGGGATTTTTCTTTGAAGCAAAAGAACTCACTATCATGCAGAAGAAATCAATTTATGTAGCCTACACTGGCGGTACCATCGGGATGCAGCGCTCTGAAAATGGCTATATCCCTGTGTCCGGCCACCTGCAACGTCAGCTGGCATTAATGCCAGAATTCCATCGCCCTGAAATGCCTGACTTCACGATCCACGAGTATGAGCCGCTGATGGACTCCTCCGATATGACGCCGGAAGACTGGCAGCATATTGCAGACGATATCAAAGCGCATTACGACGAATACGATGGCTTTGTGATCCTGCATGGCACCGACACCATGGCGTTTACCGCATCGGCGCTCTCCTTCATGCTGGAAAACCTGAGTAAACCGGTTATCGTGACCGGCTCGCAGATCCCGCTCGCGGAACTGCGCTCTGACGGGCAAATCAACCTGCTTAACTCTCTGTACGTGGCGGCTAATTACCCGATCAATGAAGTGTCGCTGTTCTTCAACAACCGTCTGTACCGTGGCAACCGTACGACCAAAGCCCACGCGGATGGCTTTGATGCTTTTGCTTCGCCAAACCTGCAACCACTGCTGGAAGCAGGCATCCATATTCGTCGCCTGGGAACCCCGCCTGCACCGCATACGGCGGGTGAACTGGTTGTTCACCCAATCACCCCGCAGCCAATTGGCGTGGTCACCATTTATCCAGGGATTTCTGCGGATGTAGTACGTAACTTCCTGCGCCAGCCCGTTAAAGCGTTGATCCTGCGCTCCTACGGTGTAGGCAATGCCCCACAGAACGGCGAGTTCCTGAAAGAGTTACAGGAAGCGAGCGAACGTGGGATTGTGGTGGTTAACCTGACCCAGTGCATGTCCGGTAAGGTGAATATGGGTGGTTATGCCACCGGTAACGCCCTGGCTCATGCCGGTGTTATCAGCGGTGCCGACATGACCGTCGAGGCCACGCTGACTAAACTTCACTATTTACTGAGTCAGGATCTGGATGTTCAGGCCATTCGTACCGCGATGACGCAAAACCTGCGCGGTGAACTGACACCAGACGAATAAGGAGTGAGTATGGCCCAACGTGCTCTGTTACTGGTTGATCTACAAAATGATTTCTGTGCGGGCGGCGCGCTGGCCGTGGCGGAAGGCGATAGCACCATTGATGTGGCTAATTCGCTGATCGCCTGGTGTAAAACGCGTGGTGACGCCGTTGTGGCAAGCCAGGACTGGCATCCAGCCAACCACGGTAGCTTCGCCAGCCAGCATAACGTTGCGCCCTACAGCCAGGGCCAACTCGACGGGCTGGCGCAAACCTTCTGGCCCGATCACTGCGTTCAGCAGACTGAAGGCGCGGAACTGCATCCGTTACTGAATCAGAAAGCCATTGATGCCGTTTTCCACAAAGGGGAAAACCCGGCCATCGACAGCTACAGCGCGTTTTTTGATAACGGTCATCGTCAGAAAACAGCGCTGGATGAGTGGTTGCGCCATCACGATATCGCCGAACTGATTGTGCTGGGGCTGGCGACGGATTATTGCGTGAAATTCACCGTACTGGATGCGCTGGACCTGGGCTACACCGTCAATGTGATCACCGACGGGTGTCGCGGCGTGAACATTCAACCACATGACAGCGCGCTGGCGTTTATGGAGATGTCCACCGCCGGTGCAACGTTGTATACGCTGGAAGACTGGCTCGAGACGCAGGCGTAAGCCTTTTTAGCCGGGTAAGGCGAAGCCGCCACCCGGCAACCCCCTCTCCGATCTTCCATAAAGTGAACTCCCTCACATCCTCAGCGCAGCGGCAATGCTATTCTCTTCAGGTTGTTTTTTCGCCACGCCTTTCCGTGGCGTGGTTATCCCCTAAATAATTCGAGTTGCAGGAAGGCGGCAAAGGAGTGAAGCCCAGGAGCTTACATAAGTAAGTGACTGGGGTGAACGAGTGCAGCCAACGCACCTGCAGCTTGAAGTATGACGGGGATATTTTTATTAGGTCAAAGAGGAACTTATATGAAACGTTTGCCATTGCTGGCAGCATTACCCTTGCTTTGCGCGTCAGTTGCCTCCGCCAATACCCTGATGTCCGTGGGCTACTTTAACGGAGGTGGCGATGTTACCGCCGGCCCGGGCGGGGATATCAATAAACTCGACGTCCGTCAGATAACACACCTGAACTACTCGTTTGGCCTGGTCTATAACGATGAGAAAGATGAAACCAACGCTGCACTCAGAGATCCGGCAAAACTTCATCAAATCTGGTTATCGCCAAAAGTGGCCTCTGATCTGGCGCTAATCCCTGTCCTGCGTAAACAGAACCCCAATCTGAAAGTGTTGCTTTCCGTCGGTGGCTGGGGGGCGCGCGGTTTTTCTGGCGCGGCGGCCACCAAAGAGACTCGCGCCGTGTTTATCCGCTCCGCACAGGAGATTGTTGATAAATACGGTCTGGACGGCATCGATCTCGACTGGGAGTATCCGGTGAACGGCGCGTGGGGACTGGTCGCAAGCACGCCCGCTGACCGGGATAATTTCACCGCGCTGCTAAAAGAGATGCGCGCGGCCTTCGGGCAGAAAAAGCTGGTCACCATTGCGGTAGGTGCTAATGCGGAAAGTCCGAAAAGCTGGGTGGATGTGAAAGCCATTGCCCCGCTGCTCGATTACATCAACCTGATGACCTACGACATGGCGTACGGCACGCAGTACTTCAACGCCAACCTGTATGACTCCAGCGCCTGGCCAACCGTTGCCGCCGCCGATAAATACAGCGTGGATTTCGTGGTGAACAACTATCTTGCGGCAGGGTTAAAACCCAAACAGATGAACCTTGGGATTGGTTTCTACGGGCGCGTACCGAAACGTGCGGTTGAGCCAGGCATTGACTGGACGAAACCGGATGCGCAAAAAAATCCGGTAACGCAGCCCTACTTCGGGCCTCAGGAGATAGGTTTGTTCAAGTCACTGGGTTACGACCTGACCAAAGATACCTATGTGAAGTACAACGACATCGTGAAAAAACTGCTGAACGACCCGCAGAAACGCTTTACCGAACATTGGGACGATCAGGCAAAAGTGCCGTGGCTTTCAGTAAATTCTGCCGACGGCAAAGCGCTGTTTGCCATCTCTTACGAGAACCCACGTTCAGTTGCCATCAAAGCGGACTACATCAAGGAAAAGGGGCTTGCCGGGGGGATGTTCTGGGAATACGGCGCAGATGACGAAAACCTGCTAGCAAAACAACTGGCGGAGTCGCTGGGGATCCCACATAAGTAGTAAGACATCAAGCCCTCTCCCACAGGGCTGAGGGT
>NZ_JBSICG010000045.1:0-8964 GCF_056156645.1 Enterobacter sp. Li2LvB3
GACGGTAAAAACGAATAATTCAGAATTGAAATGGTTATATGAATTAAATCAGCATCGTTGTGGATAATTTGGATTCGTAATCTATTCTTTTTATTAAAAGAAAAGTCGTTACGTATAATTACCTAAAGCTGGTGGCTATGAAGAAAATAACACTGATTTATTTAGGGCTATTCCTGTCGCAAACAACCCATGCAAGTGCACTCTATTTTTATGAAATAGCCACAGAAGATACGGCCCTTGCCGGAGCCGGGCAGGCGGCACGCGCTCAGGATCCCTCAACCATTGTCACTAACCCCGCGGGAATGACGCGACTTCCTGATCATATGTTTACGGGTGGTTTGCAGGCCATGGACGGTGACGTCTCCTATAAGCTGGATGATGAATCAGGACGCAAAAGTCCTGGCAATATCATGCATTTTTTCCCTAACGCGAGCGCGTTCTACGCGCAGAAGCTTAATGACGATTTTTATGCTGGTATTGGGCTGTATGGTAACTATGGTCTGGGGATTGACTTTGGTAACTGGGCAGGGGATCGACTCATTAAAAAGAGTACCATGGTTGCGATGACATTGAGTCCATCGCTAGCTTATAAACTCAGTGACCGTGTTTCAGTAGGGGGGGCTGTCAATGTTAACTATGGTTTCCTCTCGCTGACCCGTAATGTCGATGGCGATGATGAAACGGAGAAAGATCATGACTGGGCGTTGAGTTATCGTCTGGGTTTACTGATGGAGATTACCGATCAAACACGAGCCGGTATTGCCTGGACCAGTAAGACGGAATATGACTTTAATATCAATGGTAAAGCTCGTTTCCCCAACTTGCCCAATGTTGAATATGACTTGCCAATATCTGCGCAAGTCAGGGCCCCACAACAAATCATGTTAAGCGTGGTACACGACGTTAATAAACAATGGTCAGTGATGGGGGACCTTGGCTGGCAGGACTGGAGCCAGTTCGGTAGCCCGCAGATATCGGTTGCCGGGCAGGATGTTGATCGGAAAAATCGTCTGAAGGACTCCTGGCATTCAGCGCTTGGTGTGCAGTATCGCCCGACTGAACAGTGGCGCATAAATGCAGGCGTGGCATTTGATAGCACCATTTATAAGTCACAAAGTGATATTGCGCTGTCTTTACCCACTGGTGATGAATGGCGATTTGCAACAGGGGCGCAATATCAGGTGACACCGCAAAGTAATATCGGTTTTGCCGTGTCGTATCTGCATATGCAATCCTCTCAGGTGCAGTCGCCTGAGGTATTTAAAGGAAGCTATGATAATCCCTGGTTATGGTTTGCCAGTGTAAACTATAGCTACCAGTTCTGAATGGTATTATATATCTCCGCAACTGCGTGAAGTCTGTAATTCCCCGTCGGAGACAGGATATTGAATGACATAGCATCTTGCTCATCAGCTTTACGAAGTGCATTCGATAACTCATCAAGTGTATTTGGATGCGCTATGTTTTCGAATACTGGTTTATCTCGTTGGAAGGGAATGGCTCAGGGATTGTTACAGTACGGTTGGTGATATTGTATTTAACTATTCTGGGTTTGAGGAATATACATAATTTACTTCAGCACCAAAAAAAGTATAACAAACTGTTTTAAATGGATATTAATCAAATGGCGATTCAAACTCACAGTTATGAACTCAGTTTTGGTTCATAACTGTGTTAAACGCTGTCCATAAATCACTCGATGTTACGCTTGTTGGTTCATGAACTGTTCTTTCTATTTTTGTGATGTGCGTCAGGTTTTAGTGTTCAGAAATATTACCTTTTACTCGATGAGCGATTGTTTAGCACCTCTCCGACAACCGGAGCAGCGGTAAATGCGTTTGGCCAGCCAGCGTAAAACGCGGCTTGGGTACCCGGAGGACTAAACTTTACCGATTATATTCAAATGAATCTGTCCTTACCGGCGTGCCATGCAAAATAGGCTTGTACCAGCGTAACGACAAGTATGCAGAGCAACACAGAGTTCCAGTTAAGTGAGTGGCCGCGAATAATGCCCGCAAGGTAGGGGCCGAGAGCACCAATCAAATAGCCGATACATTGCGCTTTGCCGGATAGCTGACCTGCCTGACTGTGTTCACGAGTCCTCAGCCCAAAGAGCGTGAGGCAGGTCACCATAGACATTCCTGCCCCCACGCCTGCGAACAGCAGCCACACAGCAGAAAAAGCCGGTTTGAAAAGGATCCCTGCCACTCCGATTGTAATGAACAGTGAACAAATGAGGCCAAGGAGGCGTTGATCCTTAAGGCGTGAAATAAACGCGGCAGTTGTCAAATTAGCAATGACGGCAATGGCCTGATACAGAAACAGGTGATAGCCTGCTGTCGACGCGCTGACCCCATGCTCAACTGCCATTGATGGATACCAGTCAATGAGCGTATAGAACACCATGGTGTGCAGAGCCATAAACATCGAAACCTGCCATGCAACAGAGCTACGCCACACTGACCGCTTAACGGGAGTCTGTGCCTGAACGACAGTGACAGACTCCTGAGTCGCACCGGCACAAACTCTGAGCCATACAACTAAGCCCAGAAGGGCGGTGATAACCCAGATACCCGTAGACAGTCGCCATCCGGCATTGCTGAGCGCGGAAAGTGGGGCAGCAACGCCGCTGGAAAATGCTGCTGTAAGCGCCATCGTTGCCGCATAGAGCCCGACACAGCGTGCAGTATGTGACGGGAAATCTCTTTTAACGAGCGGAACGACAAGAACGTTAGCAATGGCTATACCCAGGCCTATCACAAATGTCCCGACCCAGAGTCCGGACAAGCCCATAAGAGAACGGACGATACATCCCAGGGTAATCAGAACAAGAGCAGCCAGCAATGCCTTCTCAAGGCCGACTTTTCGGGTCAGCAGGGGGGCGAAAGGTGACGCAAGTCCAAAAATCAGTAAGGGCAGGGCATTGAGCAAGCCTGTTGCAGAACTGGTGAGATTGAATGAGGCTGCAATTTCGTGGATTACTGGCCCGAGCGCAGTAATGGGTGCCCTTAAGTTGGATGCAATTAACAGCACACCCAGAAAGGTTAAAGAATAAATCGTGTTTTTTGCAAGCGTGTTTTTTTCTGAAATGACAGACATATAAAGTCAACCCAGCAAATACGATACGTTTGTGTTATCGCAAATGGTGCGTTGGTTGACGTTAACGCTTACGCAATCCGGAGAGCCCGAAATGTCTGCCGCAAAGGTTACCTGCGCACCTTCCCTGTGTCAACAGGCAATATCAGAATTCGAAGATCGTTCCTGAGATAATGCATAATTAATAAAAGCCATACTTGGTATGGCTTATTCATAATAAGGGCATCCGTGCCTGCTGATTATAAAAAGAACACGTTGAATGGACTTGAAATATTAAATCAACAACAAAATAAAAACGAAGAAATATTATTTTTCCCACAGGAAAAGGGTAACTCAGGCTATAGCGCCACCGCCATCGATGAGAACGGTTGAACCTGTAGCATAAGGGTTTCCGGCAACATAGAGGATAGCTTCAGCTACATGCTCAGGCAGACCCAGCGTCCTGGCGGGAAGTGTTGACGCTGCTTTTTCATACATAGACTGCCGGGCAGATTCCTCCACACCATCCCACAGAGGGGTGGCGATGAGACCCGGAGAGACTGTATTGACCCTGACTTTAGATGAGGCAAGTTCCAAAGCGAGCCCCCGGCCCAGAGCTTCCAGGGCTGCATTGATTGCCCCCTGTAAAACCGGCGTTGAAGGCCGGACACTCAGAAAGCCTGAGACAAAGGTCAACGAACCCCCTTCGTTTATCTGCACGTGTCTTGCTACCCTGTAAGCGCCCCAGAACTTACTGTTCATGGCCTGAAGTGCATCATCAAGGGGCAGCTCACGCACAGGCCCGGTCGGGGTCTGGGCCGCACTTACCACAACGTGATCGAAGCCACCGGATTCGCTGAAGAAACGCTGTACAGCTGAGTCGTCAGCGGTATCCAGTATTGCCGTTTCGGTATGATGACCGATACGGGAAGCTGCCGACTGAAGCTTAGAAAGATTCCGTGATGCAATAGTGACATGTGCTCCGGCTTCTGCGAAAGCCCGGGCTGTTGCCTCGCCAATCCCGGAGCTGCCTCCAACGACCAGAATTTTTTTATCCGTGAAATGATTTGTCATGATTATCCTCGTTAACATTACGTATTTTGTTGCCTGACCTTCGCCGAAGCGACTGCGGATTAGCTAAAGTTCGGGTCTTCAGAGCTAAGCCACGATGTTGGTTTTCAGGGGATCAGCCGCAGCCTGCGCATATTTTCAAGATGTTCTATGAGCACATCATCAGAGCGGCGGGTCATGCCGGTGAAACCCGCCTGACGCGCTTTAGTCACATCGAAAATGGCATCGTTCTGAACATGAAAAATGAAATCACCAAAGCTGCCGAGAGCGATACGGTTTACGTCAGGTTCAATGAGTGCTTTATTCTGCGCCACAGAGCGCCATACAGAACTGAGGGCTGGCACGCGCTGTGCCAGTGAGATCGGTTGCGGCTCTCCGGCTTCGATACCAAAAAAATCCGCCAGTCTTGGCCAGACATGTGCCCAGCGGAAGATATCTCCGTTAGTGATGTTATAGGCACCGTCGGCCCCCTGCTGAGCAGCCCAGAGTGCGGCCTCTGCAATAACTTCAGCGCTGGTAATATTGACCAGGGCATTGCGATAGGCAGCTTGCGGTCCAGGGAAATTCATTGCCGTACCCGTTTCCCGACAAAGTGTCCCGTATACGCCAATGAGGTTCCCGAGATTCATGGGCGAGCCCAGCGAGTGACCAATAATGATATCAGGGCGTAAAGCTGTCCATTTTATACCCTCAGACTGCAATGAGATTGCAAAGTCCTCATGGCGGAAATAGAGATTTGGCGGAAAATGGCGGCTGTCGCTCTCCCTCGCCGGAGTCTTGTAAACGCCAAACTGAGCACCGTAAACCTTTCCTCCCTGAATGAAGATAATTCTCTCCAGCGGAGCATCGGCACTGCGCAGTGCTGCAACAAGGTTTTCCAGCATCGCCGCATTTTCGTCTGCCGATGCAGCAGGATCTGAATTAGGCTTAAGTGCTGTATACACCAGATGCGTAACCGTTTTGAAATAATGGGCTCCTGCCTTAAGCGACTCCGGTTCCAGCAGGTCAGCTGCTACGTGATCGTTCAGCGTGTCGCTGTTGTCACTCCTGCTGAGGGTAGTGATATCCCATCCGGCGTTTTCAAATGTCTGAACGGCTGCTCGCCCCAGAATGCCACTACTTCCCGCGATCAATACGTGTTTTTTGCTCATCTGATTTCCTCAGTACTTGTTACAAACAGCGCATTCATTTTTGAAAATTGTTTGGATTACCGTCCAATGCAAAGCGCCGGTTAAGATTGGTATGCTTAATTTTATAGTTACCCTGAAGAATAACAATTGACCTATAATGCAATAGATTGTTAACCCAATTGGTAACTAAAATGGCTTTTGAGAACTTCGCGCTTTTACGCTTTTTTATTGATGTGATTGAGGAAGGTTCGATCTCAGGGGCAGCCCGCGCGCATAACATTTCTTTGCCTGCGGCGAGCCGAAAAATGCGTCAGCTTGAAAACGTCTTTGGGGTAAGGTTGTTGCAGAGAACCACAAGGCGACAGTCGCTTACGGAGGAAGGGGGATTGCTTTACGAGCAGGCTGTGCGGATCCTTGGCGATCTGGAAACGCTGGAGCACATGCTCAGGCAAAACAGCAGAGAAGTTGCGGGTGTTTTACGTGTGACCGCACCGGTATCATTAGGCCGTCGAAGGATTACCCCATTGTTGGCCCAGTTTGGCGCTATGTATCCGGATCTGTCGATCCACTTAAAACTGACAGATACGGTGCTGGATCTCGTGGCTTCAGGCATGGATGTGGCGATACGTTACGGCGCAACTGAAGATTCGTCCTATGTCTCCAGACCGCTGGCAAATAATTATCGTATCCTTTGTGCTTCCCCGGAGTATGTGCAGGTTCATGGCGTTCCGGCATCGCCTCATGAACTTATAAGACATCGCTGTCTGCACTCTGGTACCGAGTCGTCGGTCGACTGGTCGCTGGGAGACCTCTCCGTACGAATTAACTCTCCGTTCACGTCAAATGACGGAGAGGTTATCCGTCAGCTAATGCTCGATGGGCATGGTATTGCTCTGAAATCGATCTGGGACGTTGCGGAAGATATCGAAAGCGGAAGGCTCTGTCAGATCCTTCCGCAGTATCAGTCTCAGGCTGCACCTCTTCACGCCATATATCCCCACAGACAACATGTGGCTCCCCGGGTTAAGGTCTTTATTGACTTTTTAATTAAAAATATCCGCGAGCCAGATATTTATGCGAAAGGATCCGGTGTGGAAAACAGGAAACCTGATTAACTGAGCGCCAGCAGGCTCTACTCTCCGGGATGATTTGTCCAGAAGAGTAGAGGTGAAGGGTTTTAGTTCCGGCTAATTGGCGGAAATCCGTGCTTGCGGGCGATAAATACAATAATAAACGTGGCAGCAAGTAATATGAGAAGCGCCGGAGGAAACGCAGCCACGCCCATATGATTGAGCAGTAATCCGCCAATCAGTCCGCCTCCTGCAATGGCGGTATTCCAGACGGTCACAACCATGGATTGGGCCACGTCAGCGACATCACCAGCCGTTTTTGCCATTGCCGTCTGGAAGAATGTTGCTGCACCGCCAAAGGCCAGTCCCCATGCCGCAATCGACGCATAGGTTACGGCCGGTATGTGACTGGCCACACCCAGAGCGGCGGCTGAAAGGGCGAACAGAACGGTACTACCCAGCGTCAGTCCTCTCAGGTGCGCATCGATAAACATGCCTGTCACCCAGATACCCAATAACGAAGTGATCCCAAAGAGAAGCAAAGCAATGTCGGTCTGCCCCCCGATACCTGACGCATTGATAAACGGGGCGATATAGGTGTACAGGATATTATGTGCCAGAACGAAGGTGAGCACAGCGAGCAGTACCGGACGCACTCCCGCAACGCCCAGAACACGATGTAACGGAAGGCGCTGACTGTTCTTCTGACCCGGGAAGTCCGGGACACGGATATAAATCCATAGCACGAGTAACAACGCCATTACGCTCATAATGGCAAAACACATTCTCCACCCGACCAGGTTGCCAAGGAAAGTCCCCGCCGGTACGCCAAGCGAAAGCGCAAGAGGAGTCCCAACCATTGCAATGGCAATGGCTCTTCCCTGAAGGCTTTCAGGAACCATCCGGGAAGCATAACCGGGCAATAATGCCCAGAGTAGCCCGGCCGCGATTCCTGCGACAAAGCGGGCACTCATCGTAAGAAAATAGCTATCCGAAAAAGCGGTGACCGTATTGGCAACAACGAATCCAGCGATCGCCGTTATCAGTAACGGTCGCCGACGCATCCCCTGGGTCATCACGGTTAACGGGATCGCGGCCAGAAGAGAGCCTATGGCATAAATCGTGACGAGCTGGCCAGCCATTGCCTCAGAGATATTCAGCCCGGAACTGATTTGTGGCAGCAGACCCGCAGGAAGAGCCTCGGTGAGTATTGTAACAAACCCGCCCAGGGCAAGCGCCAGCAGAGGTATGAGAGGGAGCCGTGCGCTTGTGGCTCCAGAACGGGTTATGGATGAACAGGACATATTATTGCCTCAGGTTTGTGGCCATAAGCCCCTGGAAGGTCACTTACAGCCGTGTAATTACTGAATGTGATTATTTTTACTGCATTCTATTCCTGAGACAATAATGCTATTGTTCATAACATTTGAGATTTAATTTCACAAATAAGGTGTGTTATGGCACAGCTGAGCGGCATAGATATTTTTGTACAGGCGGCAGAAGCAAGGAGCTTTTCTGTGGCTGGTCGACTGTTGGGCGTCACGCCATCAGCGGTGGGGAAAAGCATATCCAGGCTGGAAGAGCGTCTTGGCGTTCGTCTTTTTCATCGAAGCACTCGTAGCGTTACGTTGACGGCAGAAGGGGGCCTTTTTCTGGAGCGATGTCGTCGGATCCTCAGTGAAATAGAGGCGGCAGAGCTTGAACTGTCAGAAACGCAGCAGGCCCCCAGAGGCAAACTGCGTGTCAGCCTGCCTCTGGTTGGTATGCTGGTTATGCCAGCACTGATTGACTTCATGCATCGT
This sequence comes from Enterobacter sp. Li2LvB3, assembly GCF_056156645.1. Taxonomy (NCBI): domain Bacteria; kingdom Pseudomonadati; phylum Pseudomonadota; class Gammaproteobacteria; order Enterobacterales; family Enterobacteriaceae; genus Enterobacter; species Enterobacter sp. Li2LvB3. The sequence goes on from NZ_JBSICG010000045.1 coordinate 8,149, forward strand.
TATCCGGCAGTTGAAATGGATGTTCATTTCTCCGACCGGGTTGTAAACGTAATTGAGGAAGGGTTCGACGTTGTTATGCGCTTCGGAGAGCCTCATGATTCGAGGCTGATGTCCAGATCGCTGGGACAGTACAGGCTGCATCTTGTTGCCTCTCAGGGTTATCTGGCCCTGAGAGGTACCCCTGATAAGCCGGGTGAGCTTGTCAATCACGCGTGCCTTCAGCACAGATTCCCCAGTTCGGGGAAGTTTGAACCCTGGCCATTTAAGCAAACGGAAGAAATTGCAGATTTAGTCCTGCCTACTTCAATGATTTGCAATACTTCAGCGGCTCTTCTGGATGTTGCCAGGGCCGGGCTGGGTATAGCTTGTCTGCCGGACTTTATGGTTCAGGAGGCGATAGACAAAGGAGAGCTTGTTACCGTACTGGACGAACATACTGAGCATCATGGAACACTCAGATTATTCTGGCCATCAAGCAAGTATTTGTCTCCAAAATTACGCGTGTTTATCGATTTCATGGTTGAACAAATATTTGCGCAGAAAAATTTCAGATTAACGCAAGAGTAGAGTTTATGAACTTATGAAGAAAATAGTTCTTAAACAAAATGCAAGAAACGAAGGATTAATGGGGACTTAACCCTATGAATTATGGGAACTATCGAAGTTCATGAAGTAATAGACCTATGGAGGTTGTGCAAGAAACGAGATGGCTATCCTAAATCATAACGTATTGATCTATCAGTTAGTGGGAGTGTCTTATGAACTTATTTACCACAGTAGGTCATTTAACATAATATACATTATGCGCACTAAGAT
>NZ_JBSICG010000046.1:0-7415 GCF_056156645.1 Enterobacter sp. Li2LvB3
CATTCGCAGTCACGTAGGCCGGGTAAGGCGTAGCCGCCACCCGGCTTTTTTGTCCGCACTCTCCTTTTTATTCCTCTACGTTATAGCCAATCTTTTTTTATTCTTTAATCATTGGATATCTTTCTGGCACGCTGCATTCATCAAAACACTACACAAGAGAGCTGGGCGATGAATAAATGGGGCGTGGGTTTAACATTATTGCTGGCATCGACCAGCGTTCTGGCAAAGGACATCCAGTTACTGAACGTGTCATACGACCCGACGCGTGAACTGTACGAGCAGTACAACAAAGCATTCGCGGCACACTGGAAACAGGAAACCGGCGACAACGTCGTGGTGCGCCAGTCTCACGGCGGCTCCGGCAAACAGGCGACCTCAGTTATCAACGGTATTGAAGCCGATGTGGTCACTCTGGCGCTGGCCTATGACGTTGACGCGATCGCAGAACGTGGCCGTATTGATAAAAACTGGATCAAACGCCTGCCGGACAACTCCGCGCCATATACCTCGACCATCGTTTTCCTGGTGCGTAAAGGCAACCCGAAACAAATTCATGACTGGAACGACCTGATTAAACCGGGTGTTTCTGTCATTACCCCGAACCCGAAAAGCTCTGGCGGCGCCCGCTGGAACTACCTTGCAGCCTGGGGTTATGCCCTGCACCACAACAACGGCGACCAGGCAAAAGCTCAGGAGTTTGTGAAAGCGCTGTTTAAAAACGTCGAAGTGCTGGATTCCGGCGCACGTGGCGCAACTAACACCTTCGTTGAGCGCGGTATTGGAGATGTGCTGATCGCATGGGAAAACGAAGCCCTGCTGGCCACCAACGAACTGGGTAAAGACAAATTCGAAATTGTGACCCCAAGCGAATCTATCCTCGCGGAGCCGACCGTTTCTGTGGTCGACAAAGTGGTTGAGAAGAAAGATACCAAAGCAGTGGCTGAAGCCTACCTGAAGTATCTCTACTCGCCAGAAGGCCAGGAAATTGCGGCGAAAAACTTCTATCGTCCACGTGACCCGGCTGTTGCGAAGAAATACGAAAACGAATTCCCGAAACTGAAGCTCTTCACCATTGATGACGAGTTCGGTGGCTGGACGAAAGCGCAGAAAGAGCATTTCTCTAACGGCGGTACTTTCGACCAGATCAGCAAACGCTAAGCGTTTCGCAAAGAACGACACGGTGACCCGGTGTGAGAAATCCACCGGGTTTTTTATTTGGTCATCATTTTGCGTTACTCTTTCACTTCAGTTGGATACAGGGAACGCGTTGTGAAAAAAATCATTCTGTTGGTGCTAATTATCCTCGCGCTTGCCGCGGGTGGCTGGTTCTGGATGAAGTCCGGTAACCCGAACGCCTTACGCCATATCGTTCTCGATCAGTGTGTGCCCAACCAGATACAACACCGAAACCCGGCGCCCTGTGCACAGGTGAAGCCGGATGCGGGGTACGTGGTGTTTAAAGATCGCAACGGGCCGCTGCAATATTTGCTGATGCCGACGTACCGCATTAACGGCACGGAAAGCCCGCTGTTAACTGAGCCTCACACGCCGAATTTCTTCTGGCTGGCGTGGCAGTCGCGTAGCTTTATGACGCTCAGACGTGGCGCCGACGTGCCTGATAGCGCGATCTCGCTGACCATCAACTCCCCAACCGGGCGCACGCAGAACCATTTTCATATCCATATTTCCTGCCTGCGTGCTGACGTGCGTGAAAAGCTCAATGCGAATCAGGGGCAAATTGGCACCCAGTGGCTGCCGTTCCCCGGCGGGCTGGAAGGGCATGAATATCTTGCCCGCAGAGTGACGGAAAACGAACTGGTTCAGCGCAGCCCATTTATGATGCTGGCAGAAGAGCTGCCAGAGGCGCGCGACCATATGGGGCGCTTCGCACTGGCGATGGCCCAGCAGTCCGATGGCTCGTTCGTTCTGCTGGCGACCGAGCGTAATCTGTTCGCCCTTAACCGCGCATCGGCCGAAGAACTACAGGATCATCAATGCGCTATCCTGAATTGACCCCACCATAAATAGCGTTTACTCGCCATGCCTGTCGCCGTAGACTTGCTGAAAAAATCTACAGGAGACAGGCATGTCGCTCTGGTTATCTCACCCTCTGCTTCTTCCCTCATCGATTGTTGGCGTCACCATCGTGCTGTGGGCGACGTCGCTGCTGCCGGAATTTATCACCGCGCTGTTGTTTTTCACGGCGGCGATGACCGCCAAAATTGCCCCGCCGGAGGTGATCTTCGGCGGCTTTGCCTCGTCGGCGTTCTGGCTGGTATTCAGCGGGTTTGTGCTCGGCGTAGCGATCCGCAAAACCGGTCTGGCAGACAGGGCCGCGCGGGCGCTTTCAACCAGGCTGACCGATTCCTGGGTGCTGATGGTGGCAAGCGTAGTGCTGCTGAGCTACGCGCTGGCATTTGTCATGCCGTCAAACATGGGGCGTATCGCGCTGCTGATGCCGATTGTTGCGGCGATGGCAAAACGCGCCGGCATCGCCGACGGCTCTCGCGCATGGTTTGGCCTGGCGCTGGCCGTCGGGTTTGGCACCTTCCAGCTCTCGGCCACTATCCTGCCTGCTAACGTGCCAAACCTGGTGATGAGCGGTGCGGCAGAAGGCTCATACGGTATTCACCTGAACTATGTGCCGTATCTGCTGCTGCATACGCCGGTACTCGGCATTCTGAAAGGGTTAATTCTGATTGGCCTTATCTGTTGGTTATTTCCGGGTAGCCCAAAACCCGCGCGGGATATGGCACCGTCTGAACCGATGGGGCGGGATGAAAAGCGTCTCGCCTGGCTGCTGGCAGTGGTGCTGGGAATGTGGGTGACGGAGAGCTGGCACGGTATTGGGCCCGCCTGGACGGGGCTGGCGGCATCGGTCATTGTGCTGCTGCCGCGTGTTGGTTTTATCACCGGGGAAGAGTTTTCGACAGGTGTGAACATGCGTACCTGTATTTATGTGGCGGGCATTCTTGGGCTGGCGATTGTCGTGACGCAGACCGGGATTGGCACTGCCGTTGGCGAAGCCTTGCTGCGGGTCATGCCGCTGGACGCAGATAAACCCTTTACCAGTTTCCTGGCGTTGACGGGGATCACCACGGCGCTCAACTTCATTATGACCGCCAACGGCGTACCGGCGCTGTATACCACGCTGGCGCAGAGTTTTGCCGACGCGACCGGCTTCCCGCTGCTGTCGGTGATTATGATTCAGGTGCTGGGTTATTCCACGCCGCTGCTGCCGTATCAGGCATCGCCGATTGTGGTGGCTATGGGACTAGGGAAGGTGCCTGCAAGGGCGGGGATGCTGCTCTGTCTGGCGCTGGCGATTGCAACGTATCTGGTGCTGCTACCGCTGGATTATCTGTGGTTTAACCTACTGGGACAGCTGTAAAAAAGCCCGGTGGCGCTGACGCTTACCGGGCTTACAGAACCGTAGGGTGGGTTAGCGAAGCGCCACCCGCCACAAAGGCAATTACGCCTGTTTAGCCGCTTCTGCTGCTTTAACGATCACCGCGAAAGCGTCAGCTTTCAGGGATGCGCCGCCAACCAACGCGCCATCGATGTCTGGCTGAGTGAACAGCTCAGCAGCGTTAGCCGCGTTTACGGAACCGCCGTACTGGATGATGACTTGTTCAGCCACTTTCGCGTCTGCTTTAGCGATGTGGTCACGAATGAATTTGTGAACAGCCTGAGCCTGCGCAGGGGTTGCTGATTTGCCGGTACCGATAGCCCAGACTGGCTCGTAAGCAATGACCACGCCTTCGAATGCTGCCGCACCCTGAGTTTTCAGCACTGCGTCGATCTGACGTGCGCACACTTCTTCAGTTTTGCCTGCTTCGTTTTCTGCTTCGGTTTCACCGATGCACAGAACCGGGATCAGACCCTGCTCTTTCAGCACAGCGAATTTCTTCGCGATGAACTCGTCGGATTCTTTGTGGTAAGTACGACGCTCTGAGTGACCGATGATGATGTATTTCGCGCCGATATCTTTCAGCATTTCAGCGGAGGTTTCACCGGTGAATGCGCCAGACAGGTTAACGTCAACGTTCTGTGCACCCAGAACGATGTGGCTGCCGTCAGCCGCGTGTTTAGCCAGATCCAGGTACATATCAGGCGGAGCGATAGCAACCGCGCAACCAGTTACGCCAGCCAGCTCTTTACGCAGGTTAGCAACCAGTTCGTTTACCATGTGGCGGCTGCCGTTCAGTTTCCAGTTACCCATCACTAAAGGATGTCGCATTTCAATTCTCCACGCTAAATAAGCGAATTAAGGAATATGGCCACCCTGACGGGCAGCATGGTCTGTGAATCAGTATAGAGATTTTCCCTCGAAAGGCTTTGCTTTTTGTCATTAATTCGCCCCTCCGAGTGAGTCAGATAGTGTCAGCTTAATCGGTTCAACAGCGAAGGTCAGTCCCTTTTCGCCGTTATCTGCGACAACATAGCGAATGGCGCCTTCCGTATCGGCGTAATAGCGCTTGTTTTTACCGGCAGTCAGCAGTTTTTGCAGCTTTTGCTGGCTTTGCGCTTTGGTCAGAGCAGGGGTAAAGGCCTGCAGGATGGCGCTCATGTACTCCAGCGCTTTGGCCTTTGCCGCTTTTTGTTCTGGTCCCTGAATCGGCAGCCAGGTTATCTGCATGCTTTTGATTTTTAACGTACCGCGTTCAAGTGCGGTTGAAGCATACAGATTTTCGTTAATCTTACTGGCGGCGCGCGTCAGCGTCGGCGTATCGCGAGCGCTATCAATCGCGCGGAACTCATCCAGTGGCAGCGTTGGGTTGTTATGGTTGAAGGTTTCGCGAAACGCGCTAATTGACTGGTCGAACGACGGTGCTCCCGCCAGAAGGTACGGCGCAGTGGCAGGAGCAGTGGTTTCGGCGGCGTGCAGAGAGAGGCTGGCGCCTGGCATGGCTAAACACAATAAAAGGGAGTAAGCCCAAATTTTCATCAATATTGCCCCTGGCCGTAATTGCTCATGATTAAAACGATATCTGGTCGGCTTGTCAAAAGGTCACAACTCCAGGGTAAAATGCGCACTATATAATAATGAAGGAACCTTACATGACCATACAGCAGTGGCTGTTTTCATTCAAAGGGCGTATTGGACGCCGTGATTTCTGGATCTGGATGGTGACGTGGGTCGTTGCCATGCTGCTTCTGTTTTTCGTTGCCTACAATGCATGGCTGAGCACGCAAACCGCGGCATTTGCCCTGGTCTGTTTGCTGTGGCCAACGGCGGCCGTGGTGGTAAAACGCCTGCACGATCGCGGTCGCTCCGGCGCATGGGCATTTCTGATTATTCTGGCGTGGATGCTGGTGGCCGGTAACTGGGCAATACTGCCGTCGATCCTCCCCTGGGTTGTGGGGCGGCTGTTGCCATCCATTATCTTTGTCATGATGTTTGTCGATCTGGGCGCGTTTATCGGCACCCAGAGCGAGAACAAATACGGGAAAGATACCCTTGAGGTGAAGTACCGCTGATCACCAGTAGTGTTCGGCGGTCATATGGCCCGGCCGGCGGCGAAGATGTTTCGTCATCTGCCGGGTGTCCTTCAGAAGCTGTTGTGTATCCCGGACCATCTGTGGGTTACCACACAACATCACATGGCTGGTTTCGGCGTTCATCGGCAAACCAACCGCATTTTCCAGTGCGCCACTTTCAATCAACGCCGGAACACGCCCGGTGAGCGAGCCTGCTGCGGTTTCGCGGCTGACCACGGTCTGAATTTTCAGCTTCCCGCCATACTGCTGTTCCAGCTCTTGCATCTGCGGCAGATAACTTAAATCAGCGGCATAACGCGCGGCATGAACCAGCACGATATTTTTAAAGCGCTCCAGATCTTTACCGTATTGCAGGATAGAAAGATAGGGGCCAATCGCCGTGCCGGTAGCTAGCATCCAGAGGGTGTCGCACTCCGGGATTTCATCCAGCACGAAGAAGCCCGCCGCTTCGCTCACAATCTGTACATCATCGCCGGGCTTCAGCGCAGCAAGGCGTGGGCTGAGTTTGCCGTCCGGGACGGTGACAAGATAGAACTCAAGATCCGGGTTATCTGGCGCGTTGACGTAAGAGTAAGCGCGCTGCACGCGTTCGCCATCGACATCCAGCCCCAGCTTTGCAAATTGTCCGGCCGTAAACGGGTGGATAGGGGCATGGACGGTGAGACTAAATAGCGCATCGGTCCAGAATTGTATCTTTGTGACTTTACCTGTTACCCAGTCCGCCATGATCTTCTCCTGTGCTGTTTCTCTCTTCTATCTTCCGTACTTGTCGTGAAAATTTCCAGCCCGTTCGGGCCGGAAAGCTCTATCGATCAAACGGTTTTACAGAATGTGGGTCTGCACGTCCGGGTCTTTGCGATCGAGATAGTGAATGGACTGAATACGGCGAATGGTGCGCGATTTGCCCCGGATGAGCAGCGTTTCGGTGGTAGCCATATTCCCCTTACGGGTGATGCCGTCCAGCAGGTCGCCTTTGGTGATCCCGGTTGCGGAGAAGACCACGTTATCGCTGCGGGCCATTTCATCCAGCGCCAGGATTTTATTGGCTTCTATGCCCATGGCTTCACAACGAGCCAGCTCTTCTTCGCCAATACGACGGTTCTCTGCGTTGTCGCCTTTGACATCATGACGCGGCAGCAGTCGGGCCTGCATATCGCCATCCAGCGCGCGGATCACCGCAGCAGACACCACGCCTTCTGGCGCGCCGCCGATGCCGTAAAGCACATCCACTTCGCTGTCCGGCATACAGGTCAGAATAGAGGCGGCAACGTCGCCGTCCGGGATGGCGAACACGCGCACGCCAAGCTTTTGCATCTGCGCAATGGTGGCGTCGTGGCGCGGTTTCGCCAGAATGGTGACGGTGAGCTCGCTGAGCGGTTTACCCAGAGCGGCAGCGATATTACGCAGGTTCTCGTCCAGCGGCAGGCTGAGGTCGATAGCGCCTTTCGCGCCAGGGCCGACAATCAGCTTTTCCATGTACATATCCGGCGCGTTGAGGAAGCAGCCTTTATCACCCACCGCCATTACCGCCAGCGCGTTGGCCTGGCCCATGGCCGTCATGCGAGTGCCTTCGATAGGGTCGACTGCGATATCTACAGCATCGCCTTTGCCGGTCCCGACTTTTTCACCGATATAGAGCATCGGCGCTTCGTCGATCTCGCCTTCACCAATCACAATGGTGCCGTCGATATTGACCTGGTTAAGCACAATGCGCATGGCATGGACAGCCGCACCGTCTGCGGTATTTTTGTCGCCACGACCCAGCCATTTATAGCCCGCCAGAGCGGCGGCTTCGGTTACGCGGGAAAACTCGATAGCAAGTTCACGTTTCATGAGGTACTCGTGCAATCAAAAGGAATTGCACGAAGTTTATCACAGAGTGGGTAAGGTGCGGTCTGTACTCCCCTCACCCT
>NZ_JBSICG010000047.1:0-4991 GCF_056156645.1 Enterobacter sp. Li2LvB3
CCCCAAAGGGGCGAGGGAGAAAATACCGCACCGAGCCGTCCCCTCTCCCCTATGGGGAGAGGGTTAGGGTGAGGGGGTTACGAACGCTTATACAGCGGCAACCACAGTGTTAACCGCAGCCCACCCAGCGGGCTGTCGTCGGCTTTCACCCAACCACGGTGCTGCTGCATGGCGGTTTCAACAATCGCCAGACCCAACCCCGTACCGCCAGATTCACGGTCACGCGCCTCGTCGGTACGGTAGAACGGACGGAAAATCTGCTCGCGGTCTTCCGGGCTTACGCCTGGACCGTCGTCGTCGACAATGACGGTGATCCCGTCTTTATCCACCGAGAACGCCACCTCAATCTTCGTATGCGAGTAGCGCAGGGCGTTACGCACGATATTCTCCAGCGCGCTTTCCAGCGTGTTGGGGTTACCGTACAGCGGCCATGGCCCCGGCGGGAAGTTGACGGTAAAGGATTTGCCCATCTGCTCTGCTTCGAATGCGGCATTGTCTAACACTTCGTGCCACAGATGATTGGCTTTCACTGTTTCGCTGACCAGCGCGTTTTTCTGCTGATTGCGTGACATCACCAGCAGGTCGTTGATCATGCTGTCCAGACGATGCGCTTCCGTTTCGATACGCTCCAGCTCTTTGCTCTCGCCGCTGCGGCGACGCAGCAGCGCGGTGCCAAGCTGGAGTCGCGTGAGCGGTGTGCGCAGCTCGTGCGAGATATCCGAAAGCAGCCGTTGCTGCGCTGTCATCATGCGCTCCAGCGCGCTCACCATCTGGTTAAAACTGGCGCCTGCGGCAAGGAACTCCTGCGGCCCGGATTCCAGCTCAGGGTGCTGTCTCAGGTTGCCCTGCGCCACTTCGTCGGCGGCATTTTTCAGCTTACGCGCCGGTTTTGCCAGGCTCCACGCCAGCCAGAGCAGCAGCGGTGAACTGACCAGCATCGTGACAATCAGCAGCAGCAGCGGTCGGTCAAACAACAGGTTGATAAAGTCGGACTGGGAGTTGCTCGCAGGGCGAATCAGATAGAGCTGGTAGTTATCTTCCCCATCTCTCACGGAGAAGGGGCCAACCATTTCTACCCGACCATATTTTTTCTTCTGAGGATGATCGGCGTTATCCGCCTGGCCGATGAAGTTGCGGATAATCTGCATTTCATTGCGATCGGCCCCAATGACGCGGCCTTCGCTGGTGACCAGCAACAGACGTTGTCCGGGGGGCGCCCATTTGTCGATAGCGCGAAACAGCCTGCGCCACCACATTAAATCGTTCGGCGGATCGTTTGCCAGCTCGGCTTCTACGTGCTGCTCGATCATCACGCCCTGACGTTGCTCACTGTCGAGAAGCTCCGTCATCTGGCGTGAGTCGAGTTTTGGCAACATCAATACGAGCATTAAAACCAGTGCCAGCGTCAGCCAGAATATGGCGAAGATGCGGGCGGTTAAGCTACCTATCATGAAGCGGAAACCATTAGATAACCGCGACCACGCAGGGTTTTAAACCATGGGTGACCGTCTTTACGTTCCGGCAGTTTACGACGCAGGTTAGAGATATGCATATCGATAGCACGGTCAAACGGCGTCAGGCGCTTGCCGAGCACTTCCTGGCTTAAATGTTCACGCGATACCACCTGGCCAAGATGCTGCGCCAGCAGATACAGCAGGGTGAACTCGGTGCCGGTCAGTTCCAGTGTCTGGCCGTCGAAGCTGGCTTCCTGGCGGCCTGGATTCAGGCTCAGGGAATCCACTTCCAGCGTTGGCGAGCTGTTGTCAGTATTCTGCTGCTGTTCGCTCCAGTGGGAACGACGCAGGATAGCGCGAATACGGGCAACCAGTTCACGGTCGTTGAACGGCTTCGGTAAATAGTCATCCGCGCCCAGCTCAAGGCCGAGTACACGGTCAAGTTCGCTGCCGCGTGCGGTCAGCATAATCACGGGGGTCTGGTGTGTCTGGCGAAGCTCTTTCAACGTATCAATGCCGTTTTTCTTCGGCATCATGACGTCGAGCAAAAGTAAATCGATGCTGTCGTCAAGGAGACTCAGCGCCTGCTCGCCATCATGGGCAACCAGAACGTTGAAACCTTCCATGTCGAGCAACTCCTTTAAAAGGGATGTGAGCTCTCGGTCATCATCAACTAACAGGATTTTATTCATTGTTTAAATACCTCCGAGGCAGAAATTACGACATCAAGGCTCTCTAATCCATGACTTTACGTTGTTTTACACCCCCTGACGCATGTTTGCAGCCTGAATCGTAGACTGTCTCTCGTTGAATCGCGACACGAAAGATTTTGGGAGCAAGTGATGCGCAAAGTTACCGCTGCCGTCATGGCCTCAACGCTGGCGTTCAGTGCGTTTAGCCAGGCTGCCGTAGCAATCATCGGCGACAACGGGCTCTCAGGAGAGAGTGAAGCGCAGCACAGCGGCCAAAGCCATATGTTTGACGGCATAAGTTTAACCGAACATCAGCGTCAACAGATGCGAGATCTGATGCAGAGGGCACGACAAGACCAGTCCCCTGTTAATGTTAGCGAAATGGAGACAATGCATAGCCTTGTCACCGCAGAAAATTTTGACGAAAGCGCTGTACGCGCTCAGGCAGAAAAAATGGCACAGATACAGGTTGCCCGCCAGGTCGAGATGGCCAGGGTTCGCAACCAGATGTTCCACCTGCTATCGCCCGAGCAGCAAGCGGTTTTGAACGAGAAACATCAGCAACGAATGGATCAGTTGCGTGAGGTTGCACGGATGCAACGAAGCTCAGAAATGACGCTTTTCAGTAGCAATACCCGTAGTAACCAGTAAACCCTGTTTTCCTTGCCATAGACACCATCCCTGTCTTCCCCCACATGATGTGGGGGTTTTTTTTGCCCTTCAATCATCGTTGTTAACCGTTTATTCATCCTTTGACTCCTTAAGCATCCGTTATACTAGCGGCATGGCATGACAGGAGTGTTTATGAATCAATCCTATGGACGGCTGGTTAGCCGTGCGGCGATTGCGGCGACAGTTATGGCGTCGTGTTTGCTGTTAATCAAGATTTTCGCGTGGTGGTACACCGAGTCGGTCAGTATTCTGGCGTCGCTGGTGGACTCACTTGTGGATATTGCCGCGTCGCTTACAAACCTGCTGGTGGTGCGCTATTCGCTGCAACCGGCAGATGAAGAACATACCTTTGGGCACGGTAAGGCCGAATCACTGGCCGCGCTGGCGCAAAGTATGTTTATTTCAGGCTCTGCGCTGTTTCTGTTTTTGACTGGCATTCAGCATCTGGTTTCACCCACGCCAATGAACGATCCGGGTGTGGGTGTGGTCGTCACGGTAATTGCGCTGATATGTACATTGGTTCTTGTTACATTCCAGCGTTGGGTGGTTCGCAAAACGCAAAGTCAGGCAGTACGGGCAGATATGCTTCATTATCAGTCTGATGTTATGATGAATGGCGCTATTCTTATTGCACTCGGTCTTGCCTGGTATGGCTGGCATCGTGCCGATGCGTTATTCGCGTTAGGGATTGGGACCTATATTTTATATAGCGCCTTGCGGATGGGGTACGAAGCGGTGCAATCACTGCTTGATCGCGCACTTCCCGATGCAGAACGTGATGAAATTTTTACTATCGTGACCTCCTGGCCTGGCGTCAGCGGTGCACACGATCTTCGTACGCGGCAGTCAGGGCCGACCCGCTTTATTCAGATTCATTTGGAAATGGAAGACAACTTGCCGCTGGTTCAGGCTCACGTCATAGCTGAGCAGGTCGAGCAGGCAATTTTGCAGCGTTTTCCTGGTTCAGACGTCATCATTCATCAGGATCCCTGCTCGGTTGTACCCGGACATTTTGAGCTTTCGTAATTCGTTGTAAAAAAGTGAGCCAGGCCAGCATTTTGTGTATAAATTACCGCCATTTGGTCTGACCTGAATCAATTCAGCTGGAAGTGATTGATATACTATTTGCAGTATTCGTTGGTCGAACAATTTCTTCCGGCAACAGATTTCAATTTTGCATTCCTAAGTTCAGAGGTAGTCATGATTAAGAAAATCGGTGTGTTGACAAGCGGCGGTGATGCGCCGGGCATGAACGCGGCAATTCGTGGGGTTGTCCGTGCAGCGCTGACGGAAGGTCTGGAAGTTTTTGGTGTCTATGACGGTTATCTGGGTCTGTATGAAGACCGTATGGTTCAGCTCGATCGCTACAGCGTGTCAGACATGATTAACCGTGGCGGTACTTTCCTCGGTTCCGCTCGCTTCCCGGAATTCCGTGACGAACACGTTCGTGAAGTGGCTATCGAGAACATGAAAAAACGCGGCCTGGACGCACTGGTTGTTATCGGTGGTGACGGCTCATATATGGGTGCAAAACGTCTGACTGAAATGGGCTTCCCGTGCATCGGTCTGCCAGGCACTATCGACAACGACATCAAAGGCACTGACTACACCATCGGTTACTTCACCGCGCTGGGTACGGTTGTTGAAGCGATTGACCGTCTGCGTGACACCTCTTCTTCCCACCAGCGTATCTCCATCGTTGAAGTGATGGGCCGTTACTGCGGTGACCTGACTCTCGCTGCGGCTATCGCCGGTGGTTGTGAGTTCGTGGTGGTTCCTGAAGTTGAATTCAGCCGCGAAGACCTGGTTAACGAAATCAAAGCCGGGATCGCGAAAGGTAAGAAACACGCAATCGTCGCCATCACCGAGCACATCTGTGACGTTGACGAGCTGGCGAAATACATCGAAACCGAAACCAAACGTGAAACCCGTGCCACCGTACTGGGTCACATTCAGCGTGGCGGTTCCCCTGGCCCGTACGACCGTATCCTGGCATCCCGTATGGGTGCTTATGCCATCGATTTGCTGTTGCAGGGCTTTGGTGGCCGTTGCGTCGGTATTCAGAACGAAAAACTGGTTCACCATGACATCATCGATGCCATTGAGAACATGAAGCGTCCGTTCAAAGGTGACTGGCTGGACTGCGCGAAAAAACTGTACTGATTAGCGTTTT
>NZ_JBSICG010000048.1:0-4291 GCF_056156645.1 Enterobacter sp. Li2LvB3
AGATAATCAGGGAAAGAAGGGTTTTGTTACAGGAGTGCGTGTAACGCTCTGCAAGCGTTTCTGTCATATACCCTGTGGGGTGTTGCTGCCCTATATTAGATGAAGGCGTGTAGGTGGCATACAGCTCGTTTTAGATGGGGTATTGTAACAGGTTACGATGATATAGGAGTTTAGCTAGAATCTTGCCATACCCTTCACCTGTTAATGGCTTGTCTCGTAAGCCATACGGAGAATCCATTCCCGCATATTGTGCTCCTGAAAGATTCAGGCTGCGTTATCTAATCAAGCCTTGCAATTATGGCGGGGACATATGGTATCCCGGCTTTCTGGATTCGACGCATTCCTTACAGGCTCAAGCTTTTGTCGCCATACATAGCCATGTTCCCCAGCAAAAGATTTCATGCATCTAGCATCACTCAATCTCTTCTGGACATCTAACTAGCTGGGTCAACTACTCACTCTATGCGTTTCCGTCACGCTGATTATCTAACCATCTTTAGTTAATTTCTCCATCGAACAACATTCCGTCTTCATTTGCAAGAAGTTTTAGCATTAATTGCATTCAATACAGCCATAATAAATCTAAATATCCATTTGATTGATGTAATTACACCTATAAAAAACATCCACTCACAAAATCTAGGATGGTTTAAATAAAATATTAAAGCGTTCATGCGTATTTCTCCTTATTGCTCTGGAGGGTAGCAAGTTACATCTAGATGGGGCTAGATATTTGAAAACAATATAACCTGTTAGCTGTGATAATCACTGTGATAAAACTGGTATAAAAGTGAGATAGTGCGTTGCTCCTTCTGCGTGAAGAAGCGATGACCGGGAAGGCGGGCTTGTGCTAACGAGCCACTTACCTTAAGCTGGCGATATATCAGAAGATTGTTTTACCAAATGACTCGGGGTGCCCTTCCTTGTGAAGGCTGAGAAATACCCGTATTACCTGATCTGGATAATGCCAGCGTAGTCCTGGCGATTATCCAAGATATAAATCAAAGACTTATCTGCGATTTTCGAACCGTTTTGTTTAGCCGATCACATCGAGGCTCACGAAATGGGACACCAGACCATACGCCACACCATTAAACGTAACGGGGTTTATTACGTTCGTTTTCGCCTGCCTGATAATAAGTTTTTCCGTAAGTCGTTAGAGACTGACAGCCACACCCAGGCGCAGTTGCTCATGTCTTTTGCTTCTCCTGTAATTCCACTGGTTCAACGTGGAACCATCCAACCGGATCACTTCGGTAAGCGTCTTTCTGAGTATGGCAATAGCCTGAAGCAGCAGAATGAACAATGGCTGGCACAACAATTTCTCAGTGAAGAACGGCGCAATCTTCAGCCGATAGTTGTTCAGGAATACCGCGAGGTTGTTGCGCCTTCAGAAGATGAGGAAGAACAAACAGAAGCACAGTCAAAGGATGTGTTAACACTGGCTGGCGCGTGGAATATGTACAAAAAGGAGAAGGCTCAGAACTGGACGAAGGCAATTTCACAGGCCAATGAGCGCTTTATGGAAGTCATGTTCATTGTCCTTGGTGCATCAACAGATGTAATGACGATAACCAAGCAGGACATCAAGCAGGTGATGGAAGTTGTTGAAAACTTGCCTAAGCGTGTAGTGCAGCCTTATCGGTCAATGACGGTTCAGCAATTGATCGAGTGTGATGATGTGCCACCTGAAGATTTGGTTGGCGCTGAGTCTATCCACAAGCATTTAAAGATTTACAAATCGTTGTTCAAAACCTTCCTGACTGACAATAAAGATATTCTGGAGAAGTCTCCGACTGATGGAGTTGTCGCCGCACCGTCGAAAGCGAGGTTTGGAGCTTACAGTGCAGCAGAAATGAGAAAGTTTGTAAGGTGGGCGCTCAAGCAGCCTGATGGCTGGCAGAAATGGATCACCTTGTTGTTGGCGTACACGGGAGCCAGAAGAGGGGAGATCGCCAAGCTGGAGAAATCACAGATCAAATTTGATGAAGATAGCCAGCGGCACTATCTCCTGATCGCAGAAGGGGGGCAAGGCAAAACAGAGAATGCTACAAGGCAGGTAGTGATTCATCCCAAACTGATCGAGTGGGGTTTTCTTGATTTCGTTAATCGACAGTGGAAAGAGAAAATCTTCTCCCCTGTATCTGGCAAAAACATGCCGAAGATCGGCAAGGTCTTAGCAGATGTTCGAGATCAGCTTGGTATTCCGTACCTTGATGATTATGGACAACGCCGACTGGTACATTCATTCCGGCACACTATGATATCGACCTGTTTAGCTGGCTGGGTTGGCAACCTAGCGCACTTACAACAGACTGTAGGCCACGAGAAAAGCGGCTCAGGGATCACTAGACGCTACCTACACACGTTCCCTTTATTAACAATTTGTTATGTAATTGATGGCTTATCGTGGGAAGCATAATTAGTCCATCGAAGGGGCTGATTATGCCGTGGTGCTCACCGAGCCAGAGATGATCGGTACATGATAAGACAGATGTTAACTGACAAGAAAATGATGATACGCATTCGGCGATTTATGCTGGTATGCCCTACACGGCGCTAAATTGTTGTTATTGCTGTAGTCAATATGCGGGGGAAAAATCCCCCGCAGATGTGTTTTTAAGGTAGATATTTAAGAATATCAGCCGACCAACTTCGACGATGGATAACGCGGGCATGATGCAAGTTACCATCTAATATTTCAGCTTTTGTAAGCTGTGATAAGTTAGGCCAGTTGTTATCAAAGATATAAGTTGCATTATTACTCTGAGAACTTTCAAGTATGTAGGTGTTTTTACTGGAAAAACCAAATACTACGTAGCCTTGAAAACCAGCTCTTCCGACAGCAACAAGGTCAGGTTTTTTACTATTTACAAGTTCCAGCCTGCCTTCAACAACAGCGGCATTTCCCTTTCCTCTGATATTAATCGCTTTGAGAATCTGTGAACCGATAGCACTCCAAGGGTATTGGCCCTGTGGAAGAAGGTTCCAATTTAGTTTCAAAGACTTACTTGTGATGATGGTATCTAGCTTCTCGTCAACCACTTCGCACTTACCGAAAATCTCCAAAAATAGATTAATGCAGTGAGTTACCGAGGCTTTGTTCTCATCACGCAAAGTCAATTTAGGAGAAATGACCAGCTTTTCCCCTTTCAGGTTTTCGACAATTTTCAACTCGATGCTCGGAGGAGGGGTAAAAATCCTCTGATATCGCTGATACTCAATTTCACGTGTTTCCGTGGTCTCTTCAGTATGTCCTTTTCCGGCCCATTTCTTCCACGTCCATGAGACTTGACGATAAGCTGTTTCTTTTGGAAGTGTTTTATCAGGCACGGATTTGCCGTTGGCATTAAATCGAGATATTGCTCCAACGATATGAGGAAGAACCTCCTCACCAAGTGACTGACTGGAGGTGAACCCGATCAATTCACTCTTTTGCTGGCTCGGTAATGGATGAGCGATAAAAACACTTCTACCATCAAAAGGAGTAATGTAGTTATCAATGTTTCTAACACGTTTCTTCTGAATAAGCATTGGTCATACCTTTTCTGTATTAACTTAAGGTTTACACAACCAACCAAGCCGGGCACAATCAGACCGTCAAGAATGATGTCGAGGCTAACAATCGTTATGAGTTTGCAGACTCATGGTGGTCGTGCTTCATAGACCGGGTTCACATACGTGCGCCCGGTTTTTTTATGCATATAATCTGAGCATGAATACAATATGTAGTGCTTGAATAAAAAACTTACACTACATGGTGAGTATTCTAGTAAGTATTCTTTTCAGCACAAGGGTTGATTTTGACGTTAAATTGAGGTTGTGAAAGGGTAAAAATGCAAAACCCTACACAGCATAAGGCTTGGAAGACATGTCAATGATTAAGAAAAAAAAATCAAAATTTGATCGAGTGCTGATTTCTTCAACGGGAGGGCAGAATTGCGCAACATGATATCGCGCAATCTTTATAAGAATAATGAATGTTGCCAGTGGTTTTGATAGTTGCGAGCAACATATAGATGACATTTACGTGTGCGAAAGGATGTGTCTAAGAATGACCTCTACAGGCCATGCTCATGTAAAGACCTATAGCGGCTTCAATCCTTTTTAAATCTTAGCAACTTGCTAATGATGTGGCTGCTGAGAAAAAAAACCAGTATCCCCACAATGAAGGAAACTAATGTCTGTGCAGTCTTGTCCCCGTCTACCGAACTAAAGCGACGATCTACGAAAATGATAGTGCTCCAAGTTGTAATCAAAGGGATCACAATCATTAAGACCATCCTTAATG
>NZ_JBSICG010000049.1:0-3850 GCF_056156645.1 Enterobacter sp. Li2LvB3
TCTGAAATACCGGTTCTGACAGAGTGTCCCGGGGGGGGGAGACCCTCCCGGGTGGTCAGACAGGCAGGCTTCGGGGAAGAGGATTTCCCTGAAGGACGCATGACCATACCTGTCATGGTGTGATAATGATGAATTCACTACTGGATGGATTATGTTAACGCTGGACAAAAAACCAATACACCCCTTGTGGCTGCGCTGTTGTCACTGGATTAATGTCGTTGCTATTGCTGGTATGCTGTTCAGCGGCTGGCGCATTTACAACGCTTCTCCGCTGTTTCCCTTTAATTTCCCAGCTCAGTTCACTCTTGGCGGCTGGCTTGGAGGTGCCCTGCAGTGGCATTTTGCCATGATGTGGGTCCTCGGTATCAACGGAACTGTTTATCTCCTGCTGGGGTTGGGGAGTGGCCGTTTCAGGCGTGCTTTTTTGCCGTGGTCACTCTCTTCATTAAAAAAGGAATTAGTTTATGCACTGCAGGGTCGGTTGCAGCATGGTGATTTGAGTCAATATAACATGGTACAGAAAACCGCCTACCTTCTGGTTCTGTTTACAGGTTTCAGCCTGGTATTGTCAGGACTGGTTTTATGGAAATCGGTACAGTTTCCAGTACTCCGCTCGTTACTCGGCGGCTATGAAGCTGCCCGTTATATTCATTTTTTTTGCATGTCCGCTCTGGTGCTGTTTATCGTGACCCACCTTATGATGGTGATACTGGTACCACGTACACTACTCGCGATGTTACGCGGACGTTAAGGTTTCTGAATGGATAAAAAACGTATTCTGTCCGGATCAGATAAACATTATCTGTTGAAAGATGCCGAGAAATTACTGAGTCCAGAGAGGCGTCGTCTTCTGCGCCAGGGTTTGACGCTCGGTGGTATAATGATGTTGACTGGTTGTGATATCAGCAATAGTGACGATGCAGAAAATGCGTTGTTAAAAATATCAAGTTTTAATGACCGGGTTCAGGGATTTCTCTTCAGTAACAACATTCAGGCTCCGGAATATACTGAAGCTGACATTACCAGGCCCTTCCCGTTTAATGCATTTTATGGACCGGAAGATATCCCCAGAATTGAAGGCCACACTTACAAACTGCAAGTACGGGGACTGGTGCGTGATACGCGGAGTTGGGGACTTCCTGAGCTGTATCGTATGCAGCAGGTAAGCCAGATTACTCGTCACATATGTGTGGAAGGTTGGAGCGCTATTGGAAAATGGGGCGGGGTATCATTTCGTCATTTTTTGACGTTAATTGGTGCAGATATGCGTGCCAAATACGTCAGCTTCCGTTGTTCAGACGATTACTATACCAGTATTGATATGGCGACGGCGCTACATGCACAAACCCTACTCGTTCTGACGTGGGATAATCAGACCTTGCCGGCTGAATACGGTTACCCAATAAAATTACGGATCCCAACCAAACTGGGATATAAAAATCCAAAGTATATTCAATCCATCGAGATCACCAATCGTTTTCCTGGAGGTTACTGGGAAGATCAAGGCTATAACTGGTTTGGTGGTAGTTAAAACAACAACATAAATAAATAGGAAATACTATGAAAAAGATGATTATGATGACTGCTGTTCTTTCTGCTCTGTTTATGGCTAATGTCCAGGCGGCAGACTCCATGAACAAAGATGATATGGCTAAGGATACAATGTCCAGGCCGCATGACGATATGTGTAAAGATAATATGTGTAAAGACAAAATGGTTAAGGATAACATGAGCAAATCAAAATCGAATAATGTTGATAATATGAAAAAAAGTGAAATGAACCAGTAAGTCCATTTAACTGACCTGCCAGGGTAGTTATAAATACCTGGCAGGTATTCACCTCCTTCTTTCCTGGATAAATTAAGGAGGAAATCAGGTGAAAATCTGTTTGTGAAATACAACAAAAATACACTGGATGGACAAGGGGGGTATTTGCATTCCGTTGAAAGTATTTTTGTTTAGGTAACGTTGGGTGGTGATTGCAAAGGTACAAATAGCATCTTAGCGCTGAGCTTGAGAGTTGAATCCGTCACCCAAATATGTTCAATGTGTTTATTTTAAGGAATATAATGTTTAACAAGAAAGACTGCCCTGTATGTGGAGCAAAAACAATCATGTTAGACGTGGTCGATTTCAACAAAAGTTGTGAGGAAAATAGAGGGTTGTTCTTACCATTAAGCGGGGTTCCCATTTATTACTATCAGTGTGAAGAATGTGATTTTGTATTTGCTCCGGAATTTAAAAAGTGGAGCAAAAAAGATTTTTTGGAAAAAATATACAACGACAAATACAAAGAAATTGATCCGGATTATATAGAGGAGCGCCCTAGGCAAAACTTTATAACTTTAACGAGTTTACTATTGGAGCAAACTAAATCAATAACGCATTTAGATTATGGGGGTGGGAATGGGAAATTAAGTGAGTTACTAAGAAGAGATGGATGGAATTCAGTGTCATATGATCCATTTTCGGGAGGTGATACGCACATAGAAGACCTGGGGAAATATGATTTAATTACTGCTTTTGAGGTTTTTGAACATGTCTCTGATATTAATTCATTAATGATTAACTTGAAAAATTTAATGAATCCAAATGGCGTCATTCTGTTTTCAACACTTGTGCTCGATGGGAATATTTTAAAAAATACAAGATTGTCATGGTGGTATGCATCTCCCCGAAACGGTCATGTGAGTATCTTTTCAAGAAAAAGCCTCTTAAACCTTAGTAAAATACACGCTCTAAACTTCGGTAGCTTTAATAATGGACTCCACTGCTTTGTTAACCAAATTCCTCCATGGGCAGCACATATACTTTCTCAATAGTAAAAATGAATTATATGCTTCAGCCCGGAAGAGAGGTTTCAGGCTGTCCGGGAGCTCTGTAACCGACGTGGAACCGCGCGTAAAGTTGCACAACACATAGGTGTCAGCGTTTCGGTCCTGTACAAATGGATGAAAGATCCTATCAGTAACGAGGCTTATCAAGCTTTGCGCAAACGAAAGGCAGTTCCACCTGGTAAAAATTAGGTTCCGTTGCTCGGTGAAACCCAGCGACTCAGGCAGCAGGTTCATCAGCCGCAGCTCGAAGGTGACATACTGACAAAGGCATGAACTGATAAAAAAAGATCTGGGCATCAGCTTTCTGACACTGAAAAACAGGGAGGAAACCCTGATAGTTGATGCCCTTATTTCACGAACAGCAGTTCCATCAGCCTGCTGGTTGCATCATCCACATAGACCAGCGCGGTACACGCCGGACCGCGCCCCTCAAACCAGTCGTGATCGCAGCCGTCAATCTGTATCAGTTCGCCAGTACATGGCCGGCGGTAGCGGGGTTGTGGGATCCGGGCAGCTCGCTGTTTGCGTGGCATCCACAGTCCGGCCCGGATCATGATTCGCCGTACGGTTTCTTTACCAAGCAAAAGGCCGTGGCGTTCCTCAAGTTTTTCCCGGGCCAGCGTGGGACCAAAGTCAGCATAGTGGGTTCTGATAAGTCCGAGAGCCTGAGATGCAAGGCCGGGAGCCAGTTGTCGGTTGCCACGCATTCCACGTTTGCGATTACCCATACCAAGCGGTCCTTCATTGCGGTAACGAACCAGAAGTCGGCGACATTGCCGGTCGCTGATCCCGAGCTTCTCAGCCGCCCGATGCGTCGTCAGGCGATGGTCAATGACATCCTGAATGGTTTTAACCCGATCGATCTCTTTCAACGTAAACACTCCTGAGCTTTCTGCGCACACGGCAAATCTCCTGGTAGTTTTTGCTGATGTAAAACGACTCCCGGATACTCACCATAACGCGGACACTTGTAATGAGCCACAGGCGGACATTACAATTGAGCCCTGACACCA
>NZ_JBSICG010000050.1:0-3221 GCF_056156645.1 Enterobacter sp. Li2LvB3
TTTGCTCTTTAAAAATCTGGATCAAGCTGAAAATTGAAACGACACACCTTAACGGGTGTGTTCGAGTCTCTCAAATTTTCGCAATTTGATGATGAATCGAAAGAAACATCTTCGGGTTGTGAGGTTAAGCGACTAAGCGTACACGGTGGATGCCCTGGCAGTCAGAGGCGATGAAGGACGTGCTAATCTGCGATAAGCGCCGGCGAGGTGATATGAACCTTTGACCCGGCGATTTCCGAATGGGGAAACCCAGTGTGTTCCGACACACTATCGTTAAGTGAATACATAGCTTAACGAAGCGAACCGGGGGAACTGAAACATCTAAGTACCCCGAGGAAAAGAAATCAACCGAGATTCCCCCAGTAGCGGCGAGCGAACGGGGAGCAGCCCAGAGTCTGAATCAGCTTGTGTGTTAGTGGAACGGTCTGGAAAGTCCGGCGATACAGGGTGATAGCCCCGTACACGAAAGCACACAGGTTGTGAACTCGAAGAGTAGGGCGGGACACGTGGTATCCTGTCTGAATATGGGGGGACCATCCTCCAAGGCTAAATACTCCTGACTGACCGATAGTGAACCAGTACCGTGAGGGAAAGGCGAAAAGAACCCCGGCGAGGGGAGTGAAAAAGAACCTGAAACCGTGTACGTACAAGCAGTGGGAGCACCTTCGTGGTGTGACTGCGTACCTTTTGTATAATGGGTCAGCGACTTATATTCTGTAGCAAGGTTAACCGTATAGGGGAGCCGAAGGGAAACCGAGTCTTAACTGGGCGTTAAGTTGCAGGGTATAGACCCGAAACCCGGTGATCTAGCCATGGGCAGGTTGAAGGTTGGGTAACACTAACTGGAGGACCGAACCGACTAATGTTGAAAAATTAGCGGATGACTTGTGGCTGGGGGTGAAAGGCCAATCAAACCGGGAGATAGCTGGTTCTCCCCGAAAGCTATTTAGGTAGCGCCTCGTGAATTCATCTTCGGGGGTAGAGCACTGTTTCGGCTAGGGGGCCATCCCGGCTTACCAACCCGATGCAAACTACGAATACCGAAGAATGTTATCACGGGAGACACACGGCGGGTGCTAACGTCCGTCGTGAAGAGGGAAACAACCCAGACCGCCAGCTAAGGTCCCAAAGTCATGGTTAAGTGGGAAACGATGTGGGAAGGCACAGACAGCCAGGATGTTGGCTTAGAAGCAGCCATCATTTAAAGAAAGCGTAATAGCTCACTGGTCGAGTCGGCCTGCGCGGAAGATGTAACGGGGCTAAACCATGCACCGAAGCTGCGGCAGCGACGCTTATGCGTTGTTGGGTAGGGGAGCGTTCTGTAAGCCGTTGAAGGTGTCCTGTGAGGGGTGCTGGAGGTATCAGAAGTGCGAATGCTGACATAAGTAACGATAATGCGGGTGAAAAGCCCGCACGCCGGAAGACCAAGGGTTCCTGTCCAACGTTAATCGGGGCAGGGTGAGTCGACCCCTAAGGCGAGGCCGAAAGGCGTAGTCGATGGGAAACAGGTTAATATTCCTGTACTTGGTGTTACTGCGAAGGGGGGACGGAGAAGGCTATGTTAGCCGGGCGACGGTTGTCCCGGTTTAAGCATGTAGGCGGAGAGTTTAGGTAAATCCGGACTCTTTTTAACGCTGAGGTGTGATGACGAGGTACTACGGTACTGAAGTAACAAATGCCCTGCTTCCAGGAAAAGCCTCTAAGCATCAGGTAACATCAAATCGTACCCCAAACCGACACAGGTGGTCAGGTAGAGAATACCAAGGCGCTTGAGAGAACTCGGGTGAAGGAACTAGGCAAAATGGTGCCGTAACTTCGGGAGAAGGCACGCTGATGTGTAGGTGAAGCCCCTGCGGGTGGAGCTGAAATCAGTCGAAGATACCAGCTGGCTGCAACTGTTTATTAAAAACACAGCACTGTGCAAACACGAAAGTGGACGTATACGGTGTGACGCCTGCCCGGTGCCGGAAGGTTAATTGATGGGGTTAGCGGCAACGCGAAGCTCTTGATCGAAGCCCCGGTAAACGGCGGCCGTAACTATAACGGTCCTAAGGTAGCGAAATTCCTTGTCGGGTAAGTTCCGACCTGCACGAATGGCGTAATGATGGCCAGGCTGTCTCCACCCGAGACTCAGTGAAATTGAACTCGCTGTGAAGATGCAGTGTACCCGCGGCAAGACGGAAAGACCCCGTGAACCTTTACTATAGCTTGACACTGAACACTGGTCCTTGATGTGTAGGATAGGTGGGAGGCTTTGAAGCGTGGACGCCAGTCTGCGTGGAGCCAACCTTGAAATACCACCCTTTAATGGCTGGTGTTCTAACGTAGACCCGTAATCCGGGTTGCGGACAGTGTCTGGTGGGTAGTTTGACTGGGGCGGTCTCCTCCCAAAGAGTAACGGAGGAGCACGAAGGTTAGCTAATCCTGGTCGGACATCAGGAGGTTAGTGCAATGGCATAAGCTAGCTTGACTGCGAGAGTGACGGCTCGAGCAGGTGCGAAAGCAGGTCATAGTGATCCGGTGGTTCTGAATGGAAGGGCCATCGCTCAACGGATAAAAGGTACTCCGGGGATAACAGGCTGATACCGCCCAAGAGTTCATATCGACGGCGGTGTTTGGCACCTCGATGTCGGCTCATCACATCCTGGGGCTGAAGTAGGTCCCAAGGGTACGGCTGTTCGCCGTTTAAAGTGGTACGCGAGCTGGGTTTAGAACGTCGTGAGACAGTTCGGTCCCTATCTGCCGTGGGCGCTGGAGAATTGAGGGGGGCTGCTCCTAGTACGAGAGGACCGGAGTGGACGCATCACTGGTGTTCGGGTTGTCATGCCAATGGCATTGCCCGGTAGCTAAATGCGGAAAAGATAAGTGCTGAAAGCATCTAAGCACGAAACTTGCCCCGAGATGAGTTCTCCCTGACCCTTTAAGGGTCCTGAAGGAACGTTGAAGACTACGACGTTGATAGGTCGGGTGTGTAAGCGTAGCGATACGTTGAGCTAACCGATACTAATGAACCGTGAGGCTTAACCTTACAACGCCGAAGCTGTTTCGGCGGTTGAGAGACAGAATATTTTCAGCTTTGATACAGATTTAACAGAATTTGCCTGGCGGCTTTAGCGCGGTGGTCCCACCTGACCCCATGCCGAACTCAGAAGTGAAACGCCGTAGCGCCGATGGTAGTGTGGGGTCTCCCCATGTGAGAGTAGGGAACTGCCAGGCATCAA
>NZ_JBSICG010000051.1:0-2444 GCF_056156645.1 Enterobacter sp. Li2LvB3
GTAAGCGTACAGCGCGAACCGTATTGACGTGACGAGGATGGGTTATTCGGCAGGCAGTGTGATCCGCCACGGCAGCAGTTCACCAACCCTGTTTACCGGCCAGTCAGCAATGACGTCAAGGATATGGTGAAGGTAACGTTCTGGATCTACTCCATTCAGTTTGCACGTCCCGATCAGACTGTACAGCAGCGCTCCCCGCTCACCACCGTGGTCTGAGCCGAAGAACAGGAAGTTTTTACGCCCCAGACTGACCGTCCGCAGCGCATTTTCAGCGATGTTGTTATCTGCTTCAGCCCAGCCGTCGTCTGCGTAGTACGTCAACGCTTGCCACTGGTTCAGTACATAGGTGAACGCTTT
This sequence comes from Enterobacter sp. Li2LvB3, assembly GCF_056156645.1. Classification (NCBI taxonomy): domain Bacteria; kingdom Pseudomonadati; phylum Pseudomonadota; class Gammaproteobacteria; order Enterobacterales; family Enterobacteriaceae; genus Enterobacter; species Enterobacter sp. Li2LvB3. The sequence goes on from NZ_JBSICG010000051.1 coordinate 358, forward strand.
TGCCAGCTCTGAGTGTCGCGACAGCGTTTTCACTTTTTCACGCAGCCAGTTTTCCAGTGAGTTAAGAAGCGCTTTCGTTTTCAACTGGCGTTCGGCAAGCCGCTGTTCTGCTGGCATTCCCCTGATATCCGCTTCGATGGCATACAACTCGCCGATCCGTTTCAGCGCTTCATCTGTGAGCGCTGAGGGAGTGTGAACGTGAACATCATGGATTTTACGCCGGGCATGGGCCCAGCACGCGGCTTCCTTTATATGCCCGTCGCGGTAGAGCTCGTTGAACCCGGCGTAGGCATCAGCCTGCAGTACTCCACTGAAGCCTGCAAGATGGGTCTGCGGGTGGATACCTTTTCTGTCCGGGCTGTACGCGAACCACACCGCCGGGGCCAGTGAAGAACCCGCATTACGGTCGTCACGAACGTACGTCCATAAGCGCCCGGTCTTCGTTTTCTTGTTGCCCGGCAGCAGGACCGGAACCGGCGTATCATCGGCATGAAGTTTGCCATCGGCCAGGACATAGTGCTGAAGGGCTTCATCCAGCGGTGACAGCAGGCGACAACACGCATCCACCCAGCCCGACAGGACAGAACGGCTCAACACCACACCCTGGCGGGCATAGATCTCCGACTGGCGATACAACGGTGTGTGTTCCGCATACTTTGACGCCAGTACACGGGCCAGCAGTCCCGGTCCGGCGATACCCCGCTCGATGGGCCGTGAGGGAGCCGATGCCTGAACGATGCGATCGCACCGACGACAGGCATGCTTTTCGCGCACCGTACGGATAACCCGGAAGGCGCTGCGCATCAGCTCCAGCTGTTCAGCGGCATCCTCACCCAGGTAGCTCAGCGAACCTCCGCACTCCGGGCAACAGGACTCTGTGGGTAACAACCGCTTTTCATCACGGGGAAGCGATTCGGGGAACGGTTTACGGGTGCGGGTCTGACGCAGCGGGCGCTGCACCGCCGGATCATCAACCCGGCCGGTAAGGGCATCGCTTTCCTGCTGAAGCCGGTTCAGGTCAGCTTCCATCTGTGCGATACGGCGGGATACCTTTTCGGAACGACTGCCGAAGTTCATCCGGCAGAGTTTATCCAGTTGCGCCTGCAGATGGTCTATTTCGCGTTCCCGGTCGGCCAGCTTTTCCAGCAGGGCGCGGTTCAGCGCTTCCTGTTCGGCCAGGCGCTGTTTCAGCAGAAGGATGTCGTCAGAAGAGGTGTCGTTCATAAGCCCGTATTTTACCAGGGTTATTCTGCGACAACCAGGATAAAGAGAGCTACAACATGGTCAGGGACGTCAGTAACCGCTTTGGCTGCCGCCAGTCGATACCTTCCATCAGCATCGCCAGTTGAGCTGGCGTCAGGAACACTTTACCATCGCGGGCCGACGGCCAGGCGAAGCGGCCGCGCTCCAGCCGTTTGGTCAGCAGGCACAGCCCGTCGCCGGTAGACCACAGCAGTTTGACCTGACTGCCGCTGCGGCCCCGGAAGATGAAGACATGACCGGACATCGGGTCATCTTTCAGCGTTGTCTGCACCTTTGCGGCCAGGCCGTTGAAGCCGTTGCGCATGTCGGTGATACCGGCAACCAGCCAGATTTTAGTGCCTGTTGGTAACGGGATCATCGCTTCAGTTCCTGTATCAGCAGAGCCAGGAACTTTTCGCTGACAGTGCCGTTGAGGCGAAGCGTCCCGTGCCGGAACGTTACCTCACAGTTGATACTGAGCCCCGGGTCTTCTGCGAGCGATTCTGGCTGTACGGCAGTGGCATCGAGAGTCACAGGAAGTAGCTGAGGGCTCTCTGAGGAAGGTAACAGTAGCTTTCCGTCGCGCCACTGCTGGCGCCATTTAAATAACAAATTGGCGTTGATGCCGTTTTCAAGCGCCAGTTTTGAGATGGATATTCCGGGTTCGCAGGAGGCAGCAACGAGCTGCTGCTTAAACTCAGGAGAATAATTAGGGCAGCCCTTACGCCTGCCGGGAGTCACATTTTTCTGCATATCTGACACTTTGGTTCCCACTACTTATTTGGTGGACACCACTTTGTCGAATACATCAGATTATGACCAGACGGCTCTCGCTGTACGCTTAC
>NZ_JBSICG010000052.1:0-2421 GCF_056156645.1 Enterobacter sp. Li2LvB3
GCGCTGAACAGAATGACGACGGCAGGAATACCAGAAGGCGTGCGTGTCGCCTGAAAACACGTACCGCCCGTGGATTCCCCGTTTTACACCATTTTAGATGACCCTGAGTGTTTGTTAAACCCGTGGCGATTCAGATAACATATTTTGCATTGCATTTTCATCGCGTCTAAAAATCTTTAAGCATCAATAAATTTCTTTTATTATCAAAGCTATATATATTTTATTAATCGACAGGCATACAATCTCAAAATTCCACTATTGAAAAGATGAAAAACATTTACCCCATCATTTTTGCTTGCTATCGTCATTAATATACCCTGAGCTGGTCACTGCCTTTATGAAACGGACAAATGAATGAAATCAAATTCAGCGCATAAAAAGCTTATGACATCGGACAGACTGTAAATATTAATATGAAACCAGACGATACATTAAATTCGTTTCGATTTCATCCACTAACCAAGAATTTTACTTTAGACGGACTGCCCGTCTGAATATTAGAAAGTATACTCAACTGATTTTATTGTAAGTATCGAGTTTAGCAGATGCCTTTTACTCATTACCTATCCTTTCAGGGGGGGCAACCATGTCAGCCTTTTTTTGCAAAGCTTGCTCTGTATTTTTTAGAGTTAAATATTAAAGATGAATCAAATTTACGCAACCGTATGGAGTCAATCACGCCAGATGTGGATGGTTACATCTGAATTGTCCATAGGACGAAGACTCCCGAAGTTATCTGTCAAAAAAAAATCGCATGTTATGTTACTGGTTTTTTTCTCCCTGCATTCAACTCCTGGATTAGCTGTTCCTCAGTCAGTAAACGACGGACAGATTGTTGAAGGGACTATTCTAAATAATAAGGATGTTCAGAACGTTTATTCCGGGGGACAGGTGAATCTTGCCTCGGTGAACTCTGGGGGAATTCAGAATATCAATTCCGGTGGTACGGCCACCTCAACAACTGTCAACGCTGGCGGTTTACTGAACGTTACTTCAGGGGGTACGGCTAAGGCTGTCATCCTGAATACAGGTGGTTCACTCAAGGCAACCACCGATGCTACTATTTCCGGCACCAATACCCTTGGCACCTTCTTTATTGATGCAGCATCTCACTCTGCCACCAATGTTTTGCTTGAAAATGGTTTTCTTTCTGTAGAAACGGATGGACTTGCTACCAATACCACTCTGAATTTAGGGGGGTGGCAATACGTAAAATCAGGTGGCGCAGCTATTTCAACAACTATAAATTCAGGTGGAAATGAGGGGGTTTACGATGGAGGACTGGCAACTTCCTCAACAGTTATTATGGGGCGACAATTTGTAAGTTCTGGTGGTACTGCTGTTGCCACCACAATTAATGGAGGAGTCCAGACGGTTTATACTGGGGGGGTAGCCATTGCTTCTACAGTAAACGAATCTGGTGTACAAACCGTTCGGACGGGTGGGAATGCATCTTCAGCAATGATTAACTCCGGCGGAGTTCAAGATCTTCGAGGCGGGCGCGCTACTGAAACCATAATTAATTCAGGTGGTTTGCAGACTGTCAGCACAGGGGGCATAGCCATTTTGACCATCCTAAATAATGGTGGAATCCAGAACGTCAGTTCAGGTGGTTCTGCTAGTGCCTCAATTGTGAATAGTGGTGGAAGTCAGAATGTTTATTCAGCCGGTATTGCTGATTCGTCCACGCTGTATAACGGGGGAGAGCAGTTCATCATATCTGGTGGTTCAGCCACGTCCACTACGCTGAACTCGGGCGGCACCCTGAACGTCAATTCCGGTGGCACGGCCCTGACGGTCGTCCAGAACAGCGGCGGCGCATTGCAGACCAGCACCGACGCCACCGTCTCCGGCACCAACGCCCTCGGTGCCTTCTTTGTTGACGCAGCCACGCGCACGGCCAGCAACGTCCTGCTGGAAAACGGCGGCTGGCTAAACGTCAATTCCAGCGGTTCAGCCACGTCCACCACGGTGAACGGTGGCCTCGAGACCATTTATTCCGGCGGTGCAGCCACTTCAACAGTCATAAATGGAGGGTATCAGGACCTCAGAGGGGGCTCGGCAACATTAACCACGGTGAACGGCGGAACCCAGACCATTTATTCCGGCGGTTCAGCTACTTCCACCACGGTGAATTCCGGTGGCACCCAGCACCTCTATTCCGGCGGTTCAGCTACTTCAATAGTCATAAATACAGGAGCTCAGGTCCTCGATGGGGGCTCAGCAACATTAACCCTGGTGAACGGCGGAACCCAGACCATTTATTCCGGCGGTTCAGCTACTTCCGCCACGGTGAATTCCGGTGGCACCCAGCACCTCTATTCCGGCGGTTCAGCTACTTCAACAGTCATAAATACAGGAGCTCAGGTCCTCGATGGGGGCTCAGCAACATTAACCCTGGTGAACGGCGGCGGCATCCAG
>NZ_JBSICG010000053.1:0-2080 GCF_056156645.1 Enterobacter sp. Li2LvB3
TGCTTCCGCCCACCTGCTGGCTGACGTCCGCCCACGCGCTCAGGGTGTCACCCAGACGCGCGTCCACACCTGCCTTCATCTCTCCCACGTTCCGGGAGCCGGCAATGTGGCTTTCCACACCGTTCATACTCACACCGGCCGGACTGCTGTTCCCTAACCAGTTCACTTCCATGTAAGGCTCAATCTCACGACCGGCCTTCACGTCCTTACCGCTCAGGGAGGCCCGGACACCCAGTACCGTCTGGACACTGTTACTCCCCGCATCCACCCGGGTGCCGTTATCTTCCGTGTACTCCCCGGCCTTCACACCACTCCAGATGACCTGGGCATGCGGCTGCAGCCACACTGTGTTCTGCATGTCGCTGTCCCCTGTCCACCGGTACACCGGCAGACCGTATCCGCCTTCCAGTGAACCGCTCAGCCCGCGGGATTTGTAGCTCTCCCGATGCAGCCCCTCACCCTGCACGTCGTTACTGAACCAGCTGTACTGCAGCCAGCTGTCCGCATACAGGCCCGCCCTGTCACCCGGATTCTGATACCAGGTTCCGTACAGACCCGTGCTGTAACCGTTCACGCTGCCGCTGGAGTCATACCCGGTCTGGTCGTTGTGGGTGTTGCTGTGCTGATGGGCATATCCCGCCATCATCCCGGCAACCGCTTTCCCGCCCAGTGCCGGCCAGGACATCAGGTCACCGCCCGCCTGCAGAACATAGCGGTTGGCAAGCGTGTCGTTCTGGCTGTCCGACAGCGAGGCACGGTTATGTCCCCCCTCGTTACGCAGCCACATCGTGGTGGTGCGCACTTCTCCGGTCAGGCTGTCGCGGTACAGGGTCTCTCCCGTACGGTCATGCAGGGACAGGCTGAACAGACTCTGCGCTGCCTGCTGGTTCGCGGCATAGCTGCCCACCTCCGGACGGTACATCGTCGTGTTTTTCGGTTTATCCGTACCACCACCCGGTTTAACCGTACCACCACCCGGTTTAACCGTACCACCACCCGGTTTATCCGTACCGGACAGGTCTGTATTGTTGGTCAGGTACCATCCCTTTACGTCAGTCCCGGTCACATTCCCTTTACGCAGAACGTAGTCATAGGCCCCGGCAACAACACGGTTCCCCTGAGAGAACACACCGTCTGATTTGCCGCCAACATCCACCACCTGTATCCCTTCCCGGGTCTTCGCCCCGGCTCCGTTCTTGTTCGAGATATACAGCGTACTGCGTCCGGCCGTATTGCCTTTCACCACCAGTTTGTCCGTCGGGGCATCATCTCCGCCCAGGGCCGCACTGAGTGACAGGGTGCTGCCGTCATGCCCTGTATAGTTCCCGTTCACGGTCAGGGTCTGTGGGGCGAATGCACCGTCGCCGTGTGTGAACGTGACGGTCCCTGCATGGTCCAGTGAATCCAGCAGGGAGTTCCCTGTCATGTTCCAGACCGCGTTTTTACCCACCGTCATCGACACCGGGTCAATCATACCGGTCAGCACCGTTGACCCGGTCAGGTTCAGCGACGTTCCGCTCTCACCGGTGATATCCGTCGTGGCCAGCAGCGTGTCAAGCGTCAGGGTCCCGCCGTTTTTCAGGGTGATACCCTTATCCTGACGGAGGATACCCCCGAGGGTCAGGCTGCCGCCGTCCTGGACGATGCCGCCGGTCCCGGTCAGGTGTCCACGGAACAGACCGTCCGTGTTCTTCTGATAGACAAGACTGCCGTTGTTGGTCACATAGTTTCCTGTCAGCGCCCCCCCGTCCGCAACGGTGGTGGTCCCCGCAAGCTGTCCGCCCGCGGTAATATCGAGCACACCGCCGGAGCCGATGGTGGTTCCGGTAAGGACATCCCCTGATGCCAGGGTGGTGAGCCTGCCGCCGTTTTCAAGCAGGACGTTAGTGGCACTGTGGGTGGCCGCATCCACCGAGAAGGCGCCGAGGGTATTGGTGCCGGAGACGGTGGCACCGGTGCTGGCCTGCAGCGCGCCGCCGCTTTTCTGGGTGACCGTCAGGGCCGTGCCGCCGGCAGATACGTTCAGCACACCGCCGCTGTTCAGCGTGGTGCCGGTGGCCCTGCCGCCGGAAGATACGTT
>NZ_JBSICG010000054.1:0-1986 GCF_056156645.1 Enterobacter sp. Li2LvB3
TTTGTCTAGCCAATGTTCAAATGTCGTGCTGAAAACAAAGTTAATCTGACGCCTGTGGAGAGTCCGGGCAATGCCTTCTTTAGTCAGATGCAGGTTTTGAGGACGGGCGAGGGTGCCAGGTTTTCTCGGCAATCATCATTTTCCGCACAGTCTCTTTTGAAATCCGGACACCGTATTCCGTGGTCAGTAGTCGCCAGATTGCTGACGGATTCATACCCCGACCACGTGAGCGGATGAGCTGCAGAGCCTGAGCTTTGATATCCGCCTTTAACTGATGATTGCCCGGCTTTCCCTGACGGCGGCTGAGCAGTCCTGCCGGTCCTGATTCGCGGTAACGTTTAACCAGACGGATGCACTGACGGGTGGAGAGTTCTGCGGATTGTGCCAGCTCAGCCAGCGTGATTTCCCGCGCAATGTACGCTTCAATAAGATCCAGGCGCAGCGCGGCCTGCAGCATCTGCCATACGGTATAGTGGTCGTTCATTTCACCCTCATCTGCCAGCACCCGTATCCGTTCCGCAGGTGAGGAAAGGGCTCATCGTTTCAGACTGGGGCTAAAATCCTGCGGACTCGCCAGCACCGGATTAATCGCCCTGAGCTCTTCCAGTACGCGCTCCTGAGCACGCCTGCGGGGCATTTTTTTACTGCGCATTCGCTTTCCTTCCGCCTCCAGCTCGTCCTGTTTCTGCTGTGCCAGTCTCAGAACGGCGCCCAGCCGTTTGTTGTCGACAACCGCACCCTGATCAACACAGGCCAGTGTATCGAAAACCTGATAACCCAGCGGCCGGTGCCGGTGACGGAAAGCAATGCTGCCGTCAGGGTAATCAAAAACGGTAATTTTTTCACCTGCTATTCGGGTATTTTCTTCAGTGGGGTCAACGATATACATTACCTTATCATACTGAAACGTCAGTGCTTTCGATAAGGTCCGCAGCTCCTGCCAGGCGAAGATATCATTGAGTTCCTGTGGACTCTGGGTGACAGGACGATGCAGGTCTTTGGGGTATTTTGCCGGCCGGGAGAACCGGCGGTTAAAATCGGATATGAAGTGCTCAAGCCACTGATTAGCCTGGGCAACCGAGCTGATATTCTGCAGGCGCATCTCTTTAATCAGGCGATCCTGCAGGGTTTTATTGACCCGTTCCACGCGGCCTTTGGCCTGGCTGCTGTTGGCGCAAATCAGTTCGATCGCCAGTTCCCGGAGAGCCCGTCCGAACTGGGTTGTGCCGGTACGCCGGCTTTCCGGTCCGCTGACCCGGAATACGGCATGCTTGTCACTGTAAAATGCGACAGGTTTACCATGTTTATCAATGTATTGTCGTGTAGCCATCATGTAGTCGAACGCGTTTTCTGAATCACAAAATCGCAGGTGCATCAGGCGACCAGTGGCATCATCCATAAAGACCAGAAGGCAACATTTCGGGGCGCGGCTTTCGAACCAGTCATGGTGCGAGCCATCGATCTGGACCAGTTCACCAAGACAGTCGCGACGATAGCGCGGCTGATAAACCCGGGTTCGCCGCCGGGAATGAGGACGCCAGAGACCGTCGGCTGTCATCCAGTTACGGACGGTTTCAACGGAGAGATGAATATGATGGCGTTCGGCCAGTTTTTCGGTTGCGAGCGTCGGGCCAAAGTCCGAATAGTGACACCGAATCAAATCTAGGGCTCTGCAGCGGATCTCTTCATCGATCCGATTATTTGCAGGACGGCCACGGCGGGAAGATGCAAACGCGGTTGCGCCATCTGTTCGATACAGGCGCACAAGACGCTGTACCTGACGAACGCTGAGCTCAAGGATATCTGCAGCGTCGCGCTGGAGTAAAGCCCGGTCAAAGACTCGCTGAATGATGCCAAGCCGGTAAAGTTCTCTGTCTGTCATAGTCACCAACATAAGATCGCGGTCCTGTGCTGAGCAAAATGAAGGCTTAGCGTACACGACACGTGTGAATTGTGCTGAGACGACAATAACGCTTTGTGCTGACA
>NZ_JBSICG010000055.1:0-1965 GCF_056156645.1 Enterobacter sp. Li2LvB3
TAACAAGCCCCCGTTTTCCAGCAGGACGTTGGTGGCACTGTGGGTTGCCGCATCCACGGAGAAGGCACCGAGGGTATTGGTGCCGGACACGGTGGCGTCGGTGCTGGTCTGCAGCGCGCCGCCGCTGTTCTGGGTGACCGTCAGGGCCGTACCGCCGGCAGATACGTTCAGCAGACCATTGGCCTCCAGCGTGGTGCCGGTGGCCGTGCCGCCGGAATAGACCCACAGACTTCCCTTGCTGGCTGCCGTTGTGTCGGTCGCGGCCAGGCCGCGGACCAGGGTGCCGGTGGCCGTGCCGCCGGCATTCACTTCAAGCCAGCCGCCGTTGTCCAGCAGGACGTTGGTGGCACTGTGGGTGGCCGCATCCACCGAGAAGGCACCGAGGGTATTGGTCCCGGAGGCGGTGGCGTCGGTGCTGGTCTGCAGCACGCCGCCGCTTTTCTGGGTCACCGTCAGGGCCCTGCCGCCGGAAGATACGTTCAGCACGCCGCCGCTGTTCAGCGTCGTGGAGGTGGCCGTGCCGCCGGAAGATACGTTCAGCACGCCGCCTGAATTCATCGTCGTTGACGTCGCCGTGCCGCCTGTATTGACCTTGAACCAGCCGCCACTGTTCAGCAGGACGTTGCTGGCCGAGTGGGTGGTTGCATCCACCGAGAAGGCACCGAGGGTATTGGTCCCGGAGACGGTGGCATCGGTGCTGGCCTGCAGCGCGCCGCCGCTGTTCTGGGTCACCGTCAGGGCCGTGCCACCGGCGTTGACGTTCAGAACCCCGCCCGAATTCATCGTCGTTGACGTCGCCGTGCCGCCGGCATTCACAGCAAGCCAGCCCCAGCCTTCCGCCAGGAAATTGCTGGCCGAGTGGGTTGCCGCATCCACCGAGAAGGCACCGAGGGCGTTGGTGCCGGAGACGGTGGCGTCGGTGCTGGTCTGCATCGCGCCGCCAGCATTCTGAATTACTCCGGTGGCTGTCGAGCCCGGCGTTGCCTGCAATCGGCCTCCGGCATTCAGGACGGTCCCGACAGCAGAGCCACCCGCCCGGAGCACCTGATACTGAAGACTCCAGTATCCATCAGCATCCCGGACGCCCGTAATTGTGGTTCCGGAAGTTCTCCCGCCTGAATTAACATATTCAGTCCCGCCACCACTCAGATTTGTGCCGATGGTCGTTCCGCCTGAGTAGACATTAATATAATTAGCGTAACTTCCAGTTGCAGTTGTCCCGGTTGCCGTGCCACCGGAATTGACGTTTAGCGAGCCGCCGTTTTCCAGCAGGACGTTGCGGGCTGTGTGGGTGGTCGCATCCACCGAGAAGGCGCCGAGGGCGTTGGTTCCGGAGACGGTGGCGTCGGTGCTGGTCTGCAGGGTGCCGCCGCGGTTCTGGGTGACCGTCAGGGCCGTGCCGCCGGAACTGACCTGCAGCCTGCCGCCGCTGTTAATCCGGGTGGTTCCGGCCGTGCCGCCACTGAATACCCGCTGGGTGCCGCCGCCATTAACCGTGGTATCGGTGGCCATGCCGCCGTCGTTCACATTTAGCCAGCCGCCGTTTTCCAGCAGGACGTTGCTGGCCAGGTGGGTGGCCGCATTCACCGAGAAGGCGCCAAGGGCGTTGGTGCCGGACACAGTGGCGTCGGTGCTGGTCTGCAGTGCACCATCTCCAAGCTGGGTCACCGCCCGGGCAATCCCGCCGTCGGCCACATTCAGGATGCCGTCGATGTTCAGTATTGTGGAGGTCGCAGTGCCACCCGCCTTGACGGTGAGCTTTCCGCCGTTTTCCAGCAGGACATTGCTGGCCGAGTGGCTGGCTGCATCAATAAAGAAAGCCCCGAAGGCGTTGGTGCCGGACACAGTGGCGTCGGTGCTGGCCTGCAGCGCGCCGCCGCTGTTCTGGGTCACCGCCAGGGCCGAGCCGCCGTCGGCCACATTCAGGGTGCCGCCGTTCAGCGTGGTGGACGTGGCTGCACCGCC
>NZ_JBSICG010000056.1:0-1909 GCF_056156645.1 Enterobacter sp. Li2LvB3
GGAAAGTGAGGGAGCCACGGCTGATGAGGGCTTTGTTGTGGATGTGCCCGTTGGTGATTTTGAACTTTTGCTTTGCCGCGGAACGGTCTGAGTTCGGTTTATTCAACTTGACACTTTCCGGGATAACGCTTGCCGCGCATGGACTCCTCTTTTTACGCCATCTTAAATGACCCTGCGGCGTCTGTTAAACCATGGCCGATTCAGGACGCGTTCATCGCTGCCGAATAAAAGAGGGGTAACCCGGAGTCACGACCAGGTCAGTGGCAGTCACGGTTTAGTTTTGTTTTCAAATCAACAGACACCAAAAAGAAATATATAAACATATATATATCAATGACATATTTCTTTTGCGAACGGTTTCCGGGGTAAGTTCTTAATTTGTGCTTTTGCAAAGATGAAAAGAATTCACTGTGTCCGGCAGGTTCGTTATCTTCCTGTGAATATAACCGCCTGGCTGTTTGCGCCAGTGCGACAGCCAGTAAACGAACGAACCCTGAGTCACCCGTAATGATGAAAACAGAACACACTCCCAGCTCATTCGGATTTTATCCGGCACCTGAAAAGCCTGTCTGTGAAAGCCCTGACGGTATCCTTTATGATTTTAATGACGGAGCCCGTGTGCTGCTTCCTGAGGGACAGTGGCGTGTCACGCTTTTTGACGCTGACTCCGGCAGTATTTTATTCAGCTGTGACACCGGCCCCGGCTGGGTGACCAGCACAAAAAAATATTTTGTCCGCTTCCGGATCCAGGTGTCACGTCAGGGTGAGACTCGGCCTGTTCTGGATGAAACCCTCTGTCTTCGCGACAAGCCCGTGCTGATTATTTTCCCTGTCGGTACGCTGGGCGATTTACTCGGCTGGTTTCATTACGCTGAGCGCTTCAGACAGCTCCATCACTGCCGGCTCGAATGCGTCATGGGCCAGGAAATTATCGACCTGCTCTCACCCCAGTATCCGGATATCCGCTTTTCCACCCGTGAGACCGTTCAGCATACCGCCCCGTTTGCCTCATACCGCGTGGGCCTGTTTTTTGGCGGCAATACCACACATCAACCCGTGGATTTTCGGCAGGTTGGTTTTCACCGTTCTGCAGGATATATCCTGGGCGTCGACCCGCGCGAGACACCCCCCCTGCTGAACCTGAAGGCGAAACGTAAAATCAGGGAGCCTTACGTCTGTATTGCCACACAGTCCACCTGCCAGGCGAAGTACTGGAATAACGGCTATGGCTGGAGTGAGGTCATTGCCCACCTGAAATCACTTGGATACCGGGTGCTGTGTATCGACAGGCACGCCCATTATGGCCAGGGCCTGGTCTGGAACCATATCCCCCATGGCGCGGAAGATTTTACCGGCGACCTGCCCCTGCAGGCCCGGGTGGACATACTCCGGCATGCCGACTTCTTTATCGGCCTCGGCAGCGGTCTGTCCTGGCTTGCCTGGGCAACCGGGATACCCGTGGTGCTCATCAGTGGCTTCAGCCTTCCAAACAGTGAGTTTTATACCCCGTGGCGGGCGTTCAGCAGTCATGGCTGCAACGGCTGCTGGGATGACACATCACTGAACTTTGACCATCAGGATTTTTTTTGGTGCCCGAGACATAAGGGAGCAGACAGGCAGTACGAGTGTACCCGCCTTATTACGGGTACGCAGGTGAATAACCTGGTCACTCAACTTCACAACTCAAAGAAATAAAAGGAAACCCGTAATGAACAAAATTTATGCGACCGTCTGGAGTGAGTCGCGTCAGATGTGGGTGGTTGCCTCTGAGCTTGCCTCTGGCGGGGGACGTCCGAAATTAAACGTGAAAAAAGGCGTGCACGCCCTGCTGCTCGGGCTGCTTTCCCTGCAGTCTGCCCCCGGCCTGGCAACCATAACGGATGTAAATACCGGACAGACAGCTGACAGC
>NZ_JBSICG010000057.1:0-1898 GCF_056156645.1 Enterobacter sp. Li2LvB3
CGGAGTGCAGGGTGACAGCCAGACGAACGACACGACGCCGGTCTTTGCCATTACCACCGACAACGATGCGGTGAGCGTGATGGTCAGCATTGACGGCGGGGCGGCGGTGGCCGCGACCAAAGACGCGGACGGCAAGTGGCACTTCACCAGCAGCGAACTGGCCGACGGCGACCACAGCATCAGCGTGACGGTCACCGATCTGGCGGGCAACACCTCCAGCGCTTCCCTGACCTTTACGGTGGACACCACCCTGTCCGTTCCGACGATCGATCTGGCGGATGCGTCCGACAGCGGCAGCAGCAATACCGACAACGTCACCAACGACAGCACCCCGGTCTTTACGCTGGGCAATATCGATGCCGACGTGACGGACGTGCAGGTGCTGATTAACGGCACGGCCTACAGCGCACAGTTTGTGGACGGCAGATGGCAGTTCACCGCCCCGGCGCTGGCGGACGGGGACTACACCGTGACCGTGCAGGTGACCGACGATGCGGGCAACGCGCAGACCTCTGCAGAACTGCATGTGACGGTGGATACGGTGACCGCCGCGCCGGTGATCACATTAAGTGATGACACCGGCGTGCAGGGTGACAGCCAGACGAACGACACGACGCCGGGCTTTGCCATTGCCACCGACACCGACGCGGTGAGCGTGATGGTCAGCATTGACGGCGGGGCGGCGGTGGCCGCGACCAAAGACGCGGACGGACAGTGGCATATCACCAGCGGCGAACTGGCCGACGGGGACCACAGCATCAGCGTGACGGTGACGGATCTGGCGGGCAACACCTCAAATGCTTCGCTGACCTTTACGGTCGATACCACCCTGTCTATCCCGACGCTGGACATGGTCGACGCCAGCGACAGCGGCAGCAGCAGTACGGACAATATTACTAACGACAGCACCCCGGTCTTTACGCTGGGCAATATCGATGCCGACGTGACCGACGTGCAGGTGCTGATTAACGGCACGGCCCACAGCGCACAGTTTGTGGACGGAAAATGGCAGTTCACCGCCCCGGCGCTGGCGGACGGGGACTACACGGTGACCGTTCAGGTGATCGATGACGCGGGCAATATTCAGCGCTCCGCCGCGCTGGATGTGACGATTGATACCGTAACGGCTGCCCCGGTCATTACCCTTTCTGACGACACCGGCGTGCAGGGTGACAGCCAGACGAACGACACGACGCCGGGCTTCGCCATTACCACCGACACCGACGCGGTGAGCGTGATGGTCAGCATTGACGGCGGGGCGGCGGTGGCCGCGACCAAAGACGCGGACGGCAAGTGGCACTTTACCAGCGGCGCACTGGCCGACGGCGACCACAGCATCAGCGTGGTGGTCACCGATCTGGCGGGCAACACCTCAAATGCTTCCCTGACCTTTACGGTCGATACCACCCTGTCTATCCCGACGCTGGACATGGTCGACGCCAGCGACAGCGGCAGCAGCAGTACGGATAACATCACCAACGACAGTACGCCGGTCTTTACGCTGGGCAATATCGATGCCGACGTGACGGACGTGCAGGTGCTGATTAACGGCACGGCCCACAGCGCGCAGCTGGTGGACGGCAAATGGCAGTTCACCGCCCCGGCGCTGGCGGACGGGAACTACACCGTGACTGTCCAGGTGACCGACGATGCGGGCAATATCCAGCGCTCCGCCGCGCTGGATATGACGATTGATACCGTGACGGCCGCGCCGGTGATTACCCTTACCGACGACACCGGCGTGCAGGGTGACAGCCAGACGAACGACACCACTCCGGTCTTTGCCATTACCACCGACAACGATGCGGCCTCCGTAATGGTGGGCATCGATGGCGGCCTGGCGGTGGCCGCAATCAAAGATGCGGACGGGAAGTGGCACTTCACCAGCGGCGAACTGG
>NZ_JBSICG010000058.1:0-1894 GCF_056156645.1 Enterobacter sp. Li2LvB3
ACTGAAATACCGGTTCTGACAGAGTGTCCCGGGGGGGGAGACCCTCCCGGGTGGTCAGACAGGCAGGCTTCGGGGAAGATAACATAAGACAGATTACAGATACCTCTAGGTGGGCTTGTATAGCGTTTGCTATACAAGGTTTACACTCATAAAATCAGATGTCCAGCCCAACCTTAGAGCTAAGGCATCTCAAAGAGCACTTATCGACGCTGCTGCTGAGATCCTTCATAAATAAGGAAACTGACCTGCCCCCCAGGATTAGATACAACCTCAGCTCTTTTTTAGCTGCCTGCTCCAGCAGGCTTTCAACGTGATAGCCCAGGTGCTCCATTTTCAGGCGATTCCGCAGCGTTTCAAGTTCATGCATCACAGCAGCTCCTCATACATACTCAGTGGACGATGTTACACCATGCCGACCATGCCGACCATGCCGACCATGCCGACCATGCTGCCAGAGCGAAGCATGGTGCTCAGGCACCGTCTGCCAGAAAGATGAGCCGGTGTGATGCCACCTGCTGCTCAATACTGTAGATCCGCAACACGTCATCCAGTGATATTCGTATCGAGACCGGCCGCCCGCACAAGGTTTCGGGAACACTGTAACGATTGCCGCCAACCTCGATATAGCTGTCCCAGGACACATGGCGGATGTCGAAGTAGCTGGTATCGACAATGTACGCACCTTGCTTACGCATTTGCTTTATCATCTCTGCTCAGCATGTCGATGTATTTTCTGGTGTGAGAACCTTAAGGAAATAACATGTTGGGTGGGGCGGACAATAAAATAGTCCAGGAAAACATCCGCATCCCCATTTTACAGTCTTATATCATTGGCGCTAACACCTGCACCATTATTACGTTCATGCTGACGCAGCCAGGTTCTAAGTGTGTCGGGGCTACAGCCAATTTTTGGCGCGATGGAGTTGATGGCAGCGTGTTCATAGTGATATTCACTGCGCTGCTCCAGCAGCATTCGGACAGCCCGCTCACGCAGCTCGGGTGGGTAACGGTTAGTTCGTTTGGGTGTCATTTCGGGTCTCCTTTCACTGAGGGTTTAGTCTCCCGAAAACCCGGTACGGTTCAGCTTGTAATTAATTGATTGTTAATCATTAAATAATTTAACATAACCTTGATTGCGAGGGCTTCACTATGTGATGAAGTCTAGAGCAGGTATTGAATTTCTGTACGTTTTAAAGTAAATTTAGACGTACATTTCAATGTTATTCAGAAGAACATCATGTATGCAATCTATTAATTTTACCGCAGCCCGGGGTAAGCTGGCTACAGTACTCGATGGTGTCGCAGCTGGCGAGCCGATAATGATAACCCGGCGTTCAGCCAAACCAGTAATCATCGTTGATGCTGAACAATACGAAAAAATGCAGAAAGCTCAGGCTGAGTCTGATTTTGACTGGCTTTTTGCAGAGCATGGTAAAACCCTTCAGGCCCTGAAGGGCAGATGATCCGTTTCCTTACTGACAAAGATGTCATATGTATCCATGATCGTATGATTACAGCGTATGGAGGACTTGAAGGTTATTCCGATGCCGGCCGGATTGAAAGCATGGTCACCCGTATCCTTAATCGTCATGTTTATGAAGGTGAATGTGATGTACACGTTCTGGCCGCAGCTTATCTACTTGCTATAGCGAGAGGGCACTGCTTTAATGATGCCAACAAAAGAACAGCCTTCGCATCAGCCGTACTTTTTTTACGCCGTAATAGTGCGATTGTTTCTTTTTCTGAAGAATATGAAGACCTGACTGTCAAAGCCGCAAAAGGTGAAGTGGATGTATGGGAGATTGCAGATATGTTGAGGAAATCTCAATAACCAATTGTATTTATTATTTTAAAATTATTAATTTAACATAATCATGATTATGCGCACTAATGG
>NZ_JBSICG010000059.1:0-1659 GCF_056156645.1 Enterobacter sp. Li2LvB3
AAATGAATACCAAGTCTCTGAGTGAACATACGTAATTCATTACGAAGTTTAATTCACGAGCATCAAACTTAAATTGAAGAGTTTGATCATGGCTCAGATTGAACGCTGGCGGCAGGCCTAACACATGCAAGTCGAGCGGTAACACAGGGAGCTTGCTCCTGGGTGACGAGCGGCGGACGGGTGAGTAATGTCTGGGAAACTGCCTGATGGAGGGGGATAACTACTGGAAACGGTAGCTAATACCGCATAACGTCGCAAGACCAAAGAGGGGGACCTTCGGGCCTCTTGCCATCAGATGTGCCCAGATGGGATTAGCTAGTAGGTGGGGTAATGGCTCACCTAGGCGACGATCCCTAGCTGGTCTGAGAGGATGACCAGCCACACTGGAACTGAGACACGGTCCAGACTCCTACGGGAGGCAGCAGTGGGGAATATTGCACAATGGGCGCAAGCCTGATGCAGCCATGCCGCGTGTATGAAGAAGGCCTTCGGGTTGTAAAGTACTTTCAGCGAGGAGGAAGGCATTAAGGTTAATAACCTTAGTGATTGACGTTACTCGCAGAAGAAGCACCGGCTAACTCCGTGCCAGCAGCCGCGGTAATACGGAGGGTGCAAGCGTTAATCGGAATTACTGGGCGTAAAGCGCACGCAGGCGGTCTGTCAAGTCGGATGTGAAATCCCCGGGCTCAACCTGGGAACTGCATTCGAAACTGGCAGGCTAGAGTCTTGTAGAGGGGGGTAGAATTCCAGGTGTAGCGGTGAAATGCGTAGAGATCTGGAGGAATACCGGTGGCGAAGGCGGCCCCCTGGACAAAGACTGACGCTCAGGTGCGAAAGCGTGGGGAGCAAACAGGATTAGATACCCTGGTAGTCCACGCCGTAAACGATGTCGACTTGGAGGTTGTTCCCTTGAGGAGTGGCTTCCGGAGCTAACGCGTTAAGTCGACCGCCTGGGGAGTACGGCCGCAAGGTTAAAACTCAAATGAATTGACGGGGGCCCGCACAAGCGGTGGAGCATGTGGTTTAATTCGATGCAACGCGAAGAACCTTACCTACTCTTGACATCCAGAGAACTTTCCAGAGATGGATTGGTGCCTTCGGGAACTCTGAGACAGGTGCTGCATGGCTGTCGTCAGCTCGTGTTGTGAAATGTTGGGTTAAGTCCCGCAACGAGCGCAACCCTTATCCTTTGTTGCCAGCGGTTCGGCCGGGAACTCAAAGGAGACTGCCAGTGATAAACTGGAGGAAGGTGGGGATGACGTCAAGTCATCATGGCCCTTACGAGTAGGGCTACACACGTGCTACAATGGCATATACAAAGAGAAGCGACCTCGCGAGAGCAAGCGGACCTCATAAAGTATGTCGTAGTCCGGATTGGAGTCTGCAACTCGACTCCATGAAGTCGGAATCGCTAGTAATCGTAGATCAGAATGCTACGGTGAATACGTTCCCGGGCCTTGTACACACCGCCCGTCACACCATGGGAGTGGGTTGCAAAAGAAGTAGGTAGCTTAACCTTCGGGAGGGCGCTTACCACTTTGTGATTCATGACTGGGGTGAAGTCGTAACAAGGTAACCGTAGGGGAACCTGCGGTTGGATCACCTCCTTACCTTAAAGAACCTGCCTTTGTAGTGCTCACACAGATTGTCTGATGAAAA
>NZ_JBSICG010000060.1:0-1293 GCF_056156645.1 Enterobacter sp. Li2LvB3
TGTATGACCGGATACATAGGTGACAGATCAGACCGGGAACATAGGTAACACTTTTAGTCTATCCGGAGCACACTCTGGGTTTTACTGTCGTAGTACGCAAGTGTTATTCCATTAAAGATGATGGCCTCCAGGCCATCATCTTGTTCTTTCAGCATTATGTACTCACCAGTCAGTGCTTCACTCAGGAACACGGTCCCCTTTTTTCCCATATACAGTGTTCCCCTTGATTTCACCCTGTAGACCATGCCCCCTGTCGGATAAACATATTCAGGCACTCTGCCATCCCAGTGTCGGCCCGAGGGTTGCCACACCGTTCCGGGCGTTGCACCAGCCAGGGCTTCATGCGGCCTCTCGTGGTTAAACTCTTCCCGGTAGTCACTGAACCACCGCTGTTGTTCTTCCATCGTCATGAAGGTGTTGCCATATTTCACCGCACTTTTCAGGGAGCGGTGCATTCGTTCATGGCGGCCATTCTCTTCCGGGTGTCCCTTTCTGATACGTTCCGGCCTGATGCCCAGCTTGATTAGCCAGACTGCAAGACGGCTTAATCCGGCTATGCCTGTTCCCGCGAAAGGTTGACCGTTATCGGTTCTGAGCACTTCCGGCAGACCATATTCCAGGAATGCATCAGTCAGGCACGCTCTGACAAAGGGCTCACTCTCCCGGTGTGTTCCCCGGCAGCACAGCAGATACCGGCTGTGATTGTCGGTCAGAGTGAAGGGATGGCAGTACTCCCCGCTCAGCAACCTGAATTTGCCTTTAAAATCAGCACTCCAGACCTGATTGTTCTCACTGATGGTGGTCAGCGGCTGGCGATTACCCGGTGTTCTGCGTTTTCTCTTTTTATCCGGAACCAGCCCTTCACGCTTGAGGATATCGCCGATAGTACTGGCGGCAGGTACGGCAAAATCGACATGGTGATTGAGCAACCACATCCGCAGTTTTTTCGGCCCCCAGTCAGGATGTTTCTGACGCAGGGCAGTCAGATGCCCGACGATATCATCAGGAACTGTCCGGGAGTGGGAATGCGGAGCGCGCGACTGGTCAGAGAGGGATGACAGGTCAGAAGGGTCAAAACGTTCAAGCCATTTGTAGCCGGTTTTACGGCTGATACCAAAAAGACGGCAAAGAGCGGAGAAGGAGGCCGTACCTGCATGGCAGGCACGGATAAAATCAAGGCGTTGCATAGGTTGGGTCTCAGTCCAGGGCATAGCGAGTCTCCTCTTCTATGCCAGTTATAACTGTTACCCATGTATCCGGTCTAAAGTGTTACCCATGTTTCCGGTTCATACC
>NZ_JBSICG010000061.1:0-1285 GCF_056156645.1 Enterobacter sp. Li2LvB3
TGTACGTTCCGGGGACATGGTAGACAGGTGTTCGGGGACATGGTGAACACTTTTTAACATCCTTTACCCATGGTGATCGACTTTTTCTTCAGGTCGATCACCCCCACTTTCGTGCTGTACCACCACACCTCGTAGCTGCCGTCTTCCTGCATCTCCTTCAGCCCGACCCGTTCTCCCCTGAACGCCTTGCCTGCGCTCAGACTTACCCCTTTCACGCTCAGCTTTCCGCTGATATCCACTTTCCTGACCATCACGCCCTCGTCGTATTCCGGGGGCGTGGTGTTGCCGCTGTACTGCCGCTCTGACGGCTTATACCGCGACCCCGGTACCGCCATATCCAGCGCCTCATGCGGGCGTTCAAGGTTATAGACTGTCCGCCAGTGGTCGAAGGCGCGCTGCAGTTCGCCCCCGCTCGCGAACCACTTCCCCTGCAGCACTTCTGCCTTCAGGCTCCGGTGAAAACGCTCCAGCTTACCCTGCGTCTGCGGATGATACGGCCGGGAGTGCCCCACCCGGATACCCAGACGCATCAGCCACAGCTCCAGCGCCGTCCAGGTGCCGGTGGTGTCTCCCCACGGAGAACCGTTGTCCATCGTCATCCGGTCCGGCAGGCCGTAGCGCTCAAACACGCTGACCAGCTGCTGCTGCACGGTCTCGCGCCGTTCATCGGTACAGTGCGCCAGGCACAGGGAAAATCGGGAGTGGTCGTCCAGCAGGGTGAGCGGATGGCAGCGGCCGCCTCCAAAGGGAAAGTGGCCCTTAAAATCCATCTGCCAGAGGCGGTTCGGCGCGTCATGTTCGAACCGTCCCGTGGCGGGAATGCCCGGTGAAGTGCCCGGCAGCAGACCGTGACGGGCCATGAGGTTATGGACGGTGCTGAAGGCGGGCATGGTGTGCCCCTGGTCTTCCAGCCAGCGCTTTATCTTGCGTGCGCCCCAGCGTTCATGGCGGTCATGCGCCATACGCAGCAGGGCAGTGATGTCGTCAGATGAGCGGTTCGGGGAATGGTGCGGTATGCGCGGGCGGTCCTGAAGGCCGGAGGCCCCTTCCTCCGCCCAGCGGCGAAGCCACTTATAGCCGGTGGCAGGTGAAATGCCGAAGCGACGGCAGAGGGAACGGATGTTCGCCCCGTCCTGCGAGGCGAACAAAACAAACTCGGTACGTAATGACATGGTATCTCTCGCATCCCAGGACATAAGCGACTCCATAAACGGGTTCTTATGCCTTAGTTGTAAGTGTCTACCATGTCCCCGAACAAGTGTTCACTATGTCCCCGGACCGTACA
>NZ_JBSICG010000062.1:0-1266 GCF_056156645.1 Enterobacter sp. Li2LvB3
CGCATCCCTTGCAGCATTGGCCCGATGGAGATCAGGTCAGCTGAACGCTGTACCGCTTTGTAGGTGGTGTTACCGGTGTTCAGATCCGGGAAGATGAACACGGTAGCGCGACCTGCAACCGGCGAGTTCGGCGCTTTGGATTTCGCAACGTCTGCCATAACGGCGGCGTCGTATTGCAGTGGGCCGTCGATCATCAGGTCAGGACGTTTTTCCTGTGCCAGACGAGTCGCTTCGCGAACTTTCTCTACATCGCTACCTGCACCAGAAGTACCGGTGGAGTAAGAGAGCATCGCCACGCGTGGTTCGATACCGAACGCAATCGCGGAGTCAGCGGACTGGATAGCGATTTCAGCCAGTTGTTCTGCGGTTGGATCTGGGTTGATCGCGCAGTCACCGTAAACATAAACCTGTTCAGGCAGCAGCATGAAGAACACAGAAGACACCAGAGAGCTGCCTGGCGCTGTTTTGATCAGCTGCAATGGCGGGCGAATGGTGTTCGCAGTGGTGTGAACCGCACCAGAAACCAGGCCGTCAACTTCGTCCTGTTCCAGCATCAGCGTACCCAGAACCACGTTGTCTTCCAGCTGTTCACGCGCAACAGCTTCGGTCATGCCTTTGCTCTTACGCAGTTCGACCAGACGTGCAACATAGCTTTCGCGAACCACTTCTGGATCGACGATTTCAATGCCTGTGCCCAGCTCAACACCCTGAGAGGCTGCTACGCGGTTGATCTCTTCCGGGTTACCCAGCAGCACACACGTCGCGATACCGCGCTCTGCACAGATGGCAGCCGCTTTAACAGTACGTGGTTCGTCGCCTTCTGGCAGAACAACACGTTTGCCTGCTTTACGCGCCAGCTCGGTCAGCTGGTAACGGAATGCCGGAGGAGACAGACGACGGCTGCGCTCGGAGGTTGCAGTCAGGGATTCGATCCAGTCTGCGTTGATGTAGCTTGCAACGTATTCCTGAACTTTCTCGATACGCTCGTGGTCATCAACCGGCACTTCCAGGTTGAAGCTTTGCAGGCTCAGAGAGGTCTGCCAGGTGTTGGTGTTCACCATGAATACTGGCAGGCCAGTGGCGAAAGCACGCTCGCAGAGCTTGCTTACGCGTGGGTCCATTTCGTAAGCACCGGTCAGCAGGATGGCACCGATTTCCACGCCGTTCATCGCAGCCAGGCACGCGGCAACCAGCACGTCAGGACGGTCAGCAGAGGTCACCAGCAGGGAACCTGCACGGAAGTGTTCCAGCATGTGCGGAATGCTG
>NZ_JBSICG010000063.1:0-1221 GCF_056156645.1 Enterobacter sp. Li2LvB3
TGACCTGCTCCCCGTTGATTAATACACCGCGATGTTAGTAATGTCTTCATAAGCCACATGAGGACATCCCCATGAAGAAGCGATTTTCCGACGAACAGATCATCAGTATTCTCCGCGAGGCAGAAGCCGGGGTTTCGGCCCGGGAACTCTGCCGCAAGCATGCCATTTCAGACGCCACCTTCTACACCTGGCGTAAGAAGTTCGGTGGCATGGAAGTCCCCGAAGTGAAGCGGCTCAAGTCACTTGAGGAAGAGAACGCTCGTCTCAAGAAGCTACTCGCTGAAGCCATGCTGGATAAGGAGGCGCTTCAGGTGGCCCTGGGCCGAAAGTTTTGACGACAGACCAGAAGCGGGAAGCCGTGGAAGTCATGTGTGAGACAACGGGTTTGTCGCAACGCCGTGCCTGCAGGCTGACTGGTCTGTCACTTTCAACCTGCCGTTATTCGGCTCAGCGTCCGGCTGCTGACGCACAACTGTCTCTACGCATCACAGAGCTGGCACTTGAACGCCGCCGGTTTGGTTACCGGCGCATCTGGCAGTTATTGCGCCGGGAGGGCCTTCACGTCAACCACAAGCGCGTTTACCGCATCTATCACCTTAACGGTCTGGGTGTAAAACGCAGGCGCCGCCGTAAGGGTCTGGCGACTGAACGGTTTCCGCTTCTTCGCCCGGATGCGCCGAACCTGACATGGTCGATGGATTTTGTCATGGATGCACTTGCCAGCGGCCGCCGGATTAAGTGCCTGACCTGTGTGGATGATTTCACGAAGGAGTGTCTGACGATCACCGCCGCTTTCGGGATTTCAGGTATTCAGGTCGCGCGTATTCTGGACAGCATTGCGCTGTTTCGTGGATATCCTGAGACGATAAGAACCGATCAGGGCCCGGAATTTACCTGCCGCGCGCTGGATCAATGGGCCTTTGAACATAGTGTTGAGTTGCGCTTAATCCAGCCGGGCAAGCCAACTCAGAACGGATTTATTGAGAGTTTCAACGGTCGCTTTCGGGATGAATGCCTGAATGAGCACTGGTTCAGCGATGTTCTTCATGCCCGGAAAATCATTAATGACTGGCGGCAGGATTATAACGAGTGTCGACCTCATTCATCGCTGAATTACCAGACGCCATCTGAATTTGCAGCAGGCTGGCGAAACGGGAAGCATGAAGAAAAATCAACCGACATTACTAACTGAAGGTTGTATCTAATACTGGGGGCAGGTCA
>NZ_JBSICG010000064.1:0-1211 GCF_056156645.1 Enterobacter sp. Li2LvB3
AACCCTTATGTCTTGATCTTCTCCGCTCCGGCGGAGAAGATCCCCGACTGATCATCGGGAGGTTACCGGTGAGCATCACCCAACCCTGGTGCCCCTGAGCCCGCGGGAGAGATTATGCCCCGGTAACCTGTTTCCCTGTCGCCTCAAGACCGAACGGTATCCTGTGCCCCGAGCACCCACATATAAGGATGGTCCGGCGATATTATTCATAAGGTTACGGAGTGCCATGATGAATCCTGTCCACGTCGGCGTTGATATTGCCAAACTCAAATTTGATGTCGCTGTCCTGTTGCCAAATCAGAAGTACAAAACCAAAAAATTCGCCAACACGCCTGTCGGATGCCGTGAATTCCTGAACTGGCTGGCGCGTTTTGAGCGTTGCCACGTCTGCATGGAAGCAACAGGTGGCTACAGCACTGAACTGGCCACCCTGCTGGCCGATAATGGCTGCTGCGTCAGCCTTGAAAATCCTGCGCGTATCCATGCATTCGCAAACACGGAGCTGACACGCAATAAAACAGACAAAAGCGATGCGGCGCTGATTGCACGCTACTGCGCCCTGCATCATCCCGCTCCCTGGTATCCTGCTCCGCTGAGCGAACGGCAACTGACGGCTCTGGTACGCCACCTGCGTAACCTGGAAGAGATGCGTCAGATGGAGATAAATCGTCTGGAAGCAGCGGATGACGTCATTGTTCCTTCCCTGAATGAACACGTCGCGATGCTGGATGAACTGATTGAAGAAACGCGCAGGAAAATCAACCGACACATCGATGATAATCCGGACCTGAAGCGGGACCGGGAGCTGCTGAAGAGTATCCCCGGGATAGGAGAGATGCTAAGTGTGAGTCTGCTGGCGTTCGCAGGTAACCTGCGACGCTTCAGCAACAGCAAGGCCCTGGTGGCGTATGCTGGTCTGAATCCGCGGCGCTGTGAGTCGGGGTTGTGGAAAGGAAAAAGCAGACTGTCGAAGGTAGGGCATGCAGAGTTGCGCAGTGCGCTGTATATGCCAGCGGTGGTGGCAGGAAGATGCAATGATGTGGTGAAAAGCCTGATGGAGAGGCTTGCGGCGCGGGGGAAAACAGGAAAAGAACGGGTATGTGCAGGGATGAGGAAATTACTGCAACTGGCTTATGGAGTGGTGAAATCCGGGCGCGAATTTAATGCTGAAATACCGCTTGCCGGATAACCGGCAAGACGGTATCTCTCCC
>NZ_JBSICG010000065.1:0-1084 GCF_056156645.1 Enterobacter sp. Li2LvB3
TATCACCAGCGGTGAACTGGCCGACGGCGACCACAGCATCAGCGTGACGGTCACCGATCTGGCGGGCAACATCTCCAGCGCTTCCCTGACCTTTACGGTGGACACCACTCTGTCCGTTCCTACTGTCGATCTGGCGGACAGCAGCGATGCCGGCAGCAGCAGTACGGACAATATTACCAATGACAGCACCCCGACTTTTACGCTGGGCAATATCGACGCGGACGTGACCGACGTGCAGGTGCTGATTAACGGCACGGCGTACAGTGCGCAGCTGGTCGACGGCACCTGGCAGTTCACCGCCCCGGCCCTGGCAGACGGGGACTACACCGTGACCGTGCAGGTGACCGACGACGCGGGCAATATCCAGCGCTCTTCCGCGCTGGATGTGACCATCGATACCGTGACGGCGGTCCCGGTGATCGTCCTCAGCGACGACACCGGCGTGCAGGGTGACAGCCAGACGAACGACACCACCCCGGGCTTTACCATTGCCACCGACACCGACGCGGTGAGTGTGATGGTCAGCATCGACGGTGGTACGCCAGTGCCGGCGGTTCGCGGCAGTGCTGGGCAGTGGTTTATCACCAGCGGTGACGTTGCTGACGGCGACCACAGCATCAGCGTGGTGGTGACGGATCTGGCGGGCAACACCTCCAGCGCTTCGCTGACCTTTAATGTCGACACCACCCTGTCCGTTCCGACGATCGACCTGGCGGACAGCAGCGATACCGGCAGCAGCAACACCGACAATATCACGCGTGACAGTACGCCGACCTTTACGCTGGGCAATATCGACGCCGACGTGACCGACGTGCAGGTGCTGATTAACGGCACGGCCTACAGCACACAGCTTGTGGACGGCAGATGGCAGTTCACCGCCCCGGCGCTGGCGGACGGGGACTACACCGTGACCGTGCAGGTGACCGACGATGCGGGCAATATCCAGCGCTCTTCCGCGCTGGATATGACCATCGATACCGTGACGGCAGTCCCGGTGATTACCCTTACCGACGACACCGGCGTGCAAGGCGACAGCCAGACGAACGACACGACGCCGGGCTTCGCCATTGCCACCGATACCGAT
>NZ_JBSICG010000066.1:0-1064 GCF_056156645.1 Enterobacter sp. Li2LvB3
CGGCCGCCTTCACGGATTGCGAAACGCAGACCGTCGTCCATCGCGATTGGGTGGATCAGAGTCACAACCATCTTGATGTTGTCGCCTGGCATTACCATCTCAACGCCTTCTGGCAGTTCGATGGTACCGGTCACGTCAGTTGTACGGAAGTAGAACTGTGGACGGTAGCCTTTGAAGAACGGAGTATGACGGCCGCCTTCGTCTTTGGACAGAATGTACACTTCAGATTCGAACTTGGTGTGTGGCTTGATTGAGCCTGGCTTCGCCAGTACCTGACCACGTTCGATTTCTTCACGTTTGATACCACGCAGCAGAACACCTACGTTCTCACCAGCACGGCCTTCGTCCAGCAGTTTGCGGAACATTTCAACGCCAGTACAGGTAGACTTCGCAGTCTCTTTGATACCAACGATTTCAACTTCTTCACCAACTTTAACGATACCGCGCTCTACACGACCGGTAACAACGGTACCACGACCGGAGATGGAGAATACGTCTTCGATTGGCAGCAGGAATGGCTTATCAATCGCACGCTCTGGTTCTGGGATGTAAGAATCCAGGAAGCCAGCCAGTTCGATGATTTTTGCTTCCCACTCTGCTTCGCCTTCCAGCGCTTTCAGAGCTGAACCACGAACGATTGGGGTATCGTCGCCTGGGAAATCGTACTGAGACAGAAGTTCACGAACTTCCATTTCTACCAGTTCCAGCAGCTCTTCGTCATCAACCATGTCGCATTTGTTCAGGAACACGATGATGAAAGGAACGCCTACCTGACGACCCAGCAGGATGTGCTCACGAGTCTGAGGCATTGGGCCGTCAGTCGCAGCAACTACCAGGATCGCGCCGTCCATCTGCGCAGCACCGGTGATCATGTTTTTAACATAGTCGGCGTGGCCTGGGCAGTCTACGTGTGCGTAGTGGCGAGTCGGGGTGTCGTATTCAACGTGGGAAGTGTTGATGGTGATACCACGAGCTTTTTCTTCTGGTGCGTTATCGATCTGGTCGAATGCACGAGCAGAACCACCGTAGGTTTTTGCCAGAACGGTAGTGATTGCAGCGGTCAG
>NZ_JBSICG010000067.1:0-612 GCF_056156645.1 Enterobacter sp. Li2LvB3
GGCCGGACGATGAGGCGATTCAGGCCGGGTATGAGTCAGCAACGCCTTCATCCCGCAGAAGATCCCGGCACTATTCTGACCCTGCCATCCCGGCCGTCCCCGTGATTAAACGTGTATTCCGGCTTACCCTGCGGGCCGCACAGGGCCTTACCGGCTCCATTTTTGCCCTGACGGACGTTACGCTGCGCTGCCCGGATCACACCCGCGTCAGCAAGCGGGCAAAGCCGGTTAATGTCAGTGTCAGGGCACCCGCCCGGGGTGAAACCGCGCACCGGGAGACGGATTCCACCGGGCTGAAGGTCTCTGGTGAAGGCGAATGGAAAGTCAAACAACACGGCAAAGAGCGCCGCCGTATCGGGCTGCTGATGGCAAAACACATGAAATCATCTGCGCAGGCCTGTCGCCGGACAACGTAACGGACCCGGAAACCTTCCCGGTCCTTATCCGGCAGACTCACAGAAAAATCAGGGCAGCAGCGGCAGACGGAGCTTACGGCACCCGGCGGTGTCACGATGAACTGCGGCGAAAGAACATCAGCGCCCTTATCCCGCCACGCAAAGGAGCAGGATACGGGTCAGGGGAGTCTGCAGACCGCAATCGTGCAGTGGCGGA
>NZ_JBSICG010000068.1:0-568 GCF_056156645.1 Enterobacter sp. Li2LvB3
AAAGACTTAACCCCGGATGTCAGCTTCCGCCGTATTTACGAATACGCCGGTGGCGACTGGCAGGAGGATAACGGCGTCTGGCATCAGAACGTATTCGCCTACTACCTGTCGATTGCCTGCAACCACTGCGAAGATCCGGCCTGCACCAAAGTGTGTCCGAGCGGGGCGATGCACAAGCGTGACGATGGTTTTGTGGTGGTGGACGAAGATGTCTGTATCGGCTGCCGCTACTGCCACATGGCCTGCCCGTATGGTGCGCCTCAGTACAACGCCGCCAAAGGCCATATGACCAAGTGCGACGGCTGCCACACTCGCGTGGCCGACGGCCAAAAGCCGATTTGCGTGGAATCCTGCCCGCTGCGTGCGCTGGACTTTGGCCCGATTGAAGAGTTGCGCCAAAAGCACGGCCAGCTTGCAGCAGTAGCGCCCCTGCCGTCTGCGCATTTCACGAAGCCGAGCATTGTGATTAAACCTAACGCCAACAGCCGCCCGACGGGTGATACCACCGGCTACCTGGCAAATCCGAAGGAGGTGTGAGATGGGAAGTGGATGGCATGAATGGCCGCTG
>NZ_JBSICG010000069.1:0-439 GCF_056156645.1 Enterobacter sp. Li2LvB3
AGTGTCGTCGGTAAGGGTAATCACCGGGACTGCCGTCACGGTATCAATCGTCACATCCAGCGCAGCCGAGGTTTTCGTGTTACCCGCGTCATCCGTTACCTGCACGGTCACGGTGTAGTCACCGTCCGCCAGGGCCGGGGCGGTGAACTGCCAGGTGCCGTCCACCAGCTGCGCGCTGTACGCCGTGCCGTTAATCAGCACCTGCACGTCGGTCACATCCGCGTCAATATTGCCCAGCATAAAGGCCGGCGTGCTGTCGTTGGTGACGTTGTCAGTGCTGCTGCCGCCGCTGTCGGACGCATCCGCCAGATCGATCGTCGGAACAGACAGGGTGGTGTCGACATTAAAGGTCAGCGAAGCGCTGGAAGTGTTGCCCGCCAGATCGGTGACCGTCACGCTGATGCTGTGGTCGCCGTCGGCCAGTTCACCGCTGGTGAAG
>NZ_JBSICG010000070.1:0-355 GCF_056156645.1 Enterobacter sp. Li2LvB3
CCTGACCTTTAATGTCGACACCACCCTGTCCGTTCCGACGGTCGATCTGGTGGATGCGTCCGACAGCGGTGGCAGCAGCACTGACAACGTCACCAACGACAGCACGCCGGCCTTTACGCTGGGCAATATCGACGCCGACGTGACCGACGTGCAGGTGCTGATTAACGGCACGGCCCACAGCGCCCAGCAGGTGGACGGCACCTGGCAGTTCACCGCCCCGGCTCTGGCGGACGGTGACTATACCGTGACCGTGCAGGTGACCGACGACGCGGGCAATATTCAGCGCTCCGCTGCGCTGGATATGACGATTGATACCGTGACGGCAGTCCCGGTGATTACCCTTACCGACGACACC
>NZ_JBSICG010000071.1:0-279 GCF_056156645.1 Enterobacter sp. Li2LvB3
ACTTCGCAGTGAACCTTTTCAGGTACACTCTGAAGTTTTCTTGTTTTCGCAGTAAAGATGGTGGAGCTATGCGGGATCGAACCGCAGACCTCCTGCGTGCAAGGCAGGCGCTCTCCCAGCTGAGCTATAACCCCATCGTATACACTAATCTCTGTACCGCTCATCCTTTAACATAAGGATTTTGGTAGGCCTGAGTGGACTTGAACCACCGACCTCACCCTTATCAGGGGTGCGCTCTAACCACCTGAGCTACAAGCCTGCAGAGATTTTTACTGCTAT
>NZ_JBSICG010000072.1:0-267 GCF_056156645.1 Enterobacter sp. Li2LvB3
GTCCACCACGCTGAACGGCGGCACCCAGAACGTCAGTTCTGGCGGTGCAGCCACCCTGACCACAGTTACCAAAGGCAACCAGTACGTCTTTTCCGGCGGTGCAGCCACTTCAACAGTCATAAATGCAGGGTATCAGCTCCTCAATGGGGGCTCGGCAACATTAACCACGCTGAACGGTGGCAACCAGAACGTCGATGCCGGCGGTTCCGCCACGTCCACCACGGTGAACGGCGGCGACCAGAATATTCTTACCGGCGGTTCAGCCAC
>NZ_JBSICG010000073.1:0-246 GCF_056156645.1 Enterobacter sp. Li2LvB3
TAAGAATCCATGTCACTTTGAGTGCCCACACAGATTGTCTGATAAATTGTTAAAGAGCAGTGCCGCTTCGTTTTCGCTGCGGCGCGGGGTGTGCATATTACGCTTTCCCGCTACAGAGTCAAGCATTTATTTTCGCTTTTCTCCGGGATTCTTCAGCGGCTTTCGCCGGAGAACCCTGCTGACCCGGCGGCTTGCTTGCCGTTGTTCCGTGTCAGTGGAGGCGCATTATAGGGAGTTATTCTGAAG
>NZ_JBSICG010000074.1:0-207 GCF_056156645.1 Enterobacter sp. Li2LvB3
CGTACCCCCCCGGAGTTCCTGAGTGCCACCGTTCACCGTGGTTAATGTTGCCGAGCCGCCTGACTGAATAACCTGATATCCTGCACTTATGACTGTTGACGTGGCTGCACCGCCGGAATAAATGGCCTGGGTGCCGCTGTTAACCGTGGTGGACGTGGCTGAACCGCCGGAATTGACTCTCTGGGTATCGCCGGTACCGACAGTCAC
>NZ_JBSICG010000075.1:0-202 GCF_056156645.1 Enterobacter sp. Li2LvB3
AGGTGCTGATTAACGGCACGGCGTACAGCGCGCAGCTGGTGGACGGCACCTGGCAGTTCACCGCCCCGGCTCTGGCGGACGGTGACTATACCGTGACCGTGCAGGTGACCGACGACGCGGGCAACACGAAAACCTCTGCTGCGCTGGATGTGACCATCGATACCGTGACGGCAGTCCCGGTGATTACCCTTACCGACGACAC